>NZ_JAXION010000079.1:0-20192 GCF_049311045.1 Rhodococcus sp. 7Tela_A2
GCAGGGGGGTGTCCCCGCCACCGTCACCTGACCTCGCACAGGGGGGATGGCGTCGGTCAGGGAGCCCGGCACTGAGTGCCGAAATCCAAGCTACTTGCTTTTGGGGGTCCGCGGGGCCCGCGATTCTGTGGCGCTCCTCACGAATCGGACGGACCGTCCAGGTCCGAACAGACTCCGAGGGCACCGAACAGGGACTTTCGCCTCTAGCGCCCCTGCGTCACCGTTCCGCAACGATCGCTTTCGCGGGCGTGCCGCTACTGCTTGTAGCTCGAGAGGAAGTTGCCGATCCGCTCGATCGCAACGGAGAGGTCCCGGGCCCACGGCAGCGTGACGATGCGGAAGTGGTCCGGGGCGGGCCAGTTGAAGCCCGTGCCCTGTGTGACCAGGATGCGCTCCTGCAACAGCAGATCCTGGACCAGTTGCTCGTCGTCGTGGATGTCGTACACCTCGGGGTCGAGCCGGGGGAACGCGTACAGCGCGCCGCGCGGCTTGACGCAGCTCACGCCCGGAATCGCGTTCAGGCGCTCCCACGCGACGTCCCGCTGCTCGAGCAGGCGCCCGCCGGGCAGCACCAGGTCGTCGATGCTCTGGTAGCCACCCAGGGCCACCTGGATGGCGTGCTGGGCCGGAACGTTCGGGCACAGGCGAGTGGATGCGAGCAGATCGATGCCCTCGAGGAATCCGGCGGCGTGGTCCTTCGGGCCGGTGATGACCATCCAGCCCGACCGGTAGCCGGCGACGCGATACGCCTTCGACAACCCGTTGTACGTGATGCACAGCAGGTCGGGGGCCAGCGTCGCGAGGGAGACGTGCTTGGCGTCGTCGTAGAGGATCTTGTCGTAGATCTCGTCGGCGAGCAGCAGCAGCTGGTGCTTGCGTGCCAGTCGCACGATCTGCTCGAGCACCTCGCGGGAGTACACCGCGCCGGTGGGGTTGTTCGGGTTGATCACCACGATCGCCTTGGTGCGCTCGGTGATCTTCGACTCGATGTCCTCGATGTCGGGATTCCAGCCGTTGGTCTCGTCGCACAGGTAGTGGACGGGTGTGCCGCCGCCGAGCGATGTCATCGCAGTCCACAGCGGGTAGTCCGGTGCGGGGATGAGCACTTCGTCGCCGTCGTCGAGCAGCGCCTGCATCGTCATGGTGATGAGTTCGGACACGCCGTTGCCGAGGTAGACGTCGTTGATGTCGAACTTGGGGAAGCCCGGGACCAGCTCGTAGCGGGTGACGATCGCGCGCCGGGCCGGCGCGATGCCCTTGGACTCCGAGTACCCCTGGGCATGCGGAAGCGACCCGATCATGTCCTGCACGATCGTGTCCGGCGCCTCGAACCCGAAGGGTGCGGGGTTGCCGATGTTGAGCTTGAGGATGCGATTGCCCTCCGCTTCGAGCCGTGCCGCATGCGCGTGCACCGGTCCGCGGATCTCGTACAGCACGTTCTGGAGCTTGGACGACTGCTCCAGACGGCGGCTCATGCGGTGGTGAAGCTGGCCCTGTTCCTCGTTAGTCACGGCTCTATGGTGCCACCGTCCCGCAAACCGATTTCATCCGCATTTTCCCGACACGCGGAATTAAGGCGGGATCCACCGCGACGAATGTCCGGATAAGTGCGATGATTGGGATTCCAGCAAGGCCGTACGTCGGGGTGACGTACGGGAAGATTAGGAGCAAGTGGTATGGCGCAGGGCACTGTCAAGTGGTTCAACGCAGAAAAGGGCTTCGGATTCATCGAGCAGGACGGTGGGGGCGCGGACGTTTTCGTTCATTACTCCGAGATCCAGGGCTCGGGATTCAAGTCGCTCGACGAGGGAGCACGCGTCGAGTTCGAGATCGGCCAGGGTCAGAAGGGCCCGCAGGCCCAGGGTGTGCGCGCTATCTGAAGCGCATCTCTGCTGACCGAGCGGCGGCGTCGCATCTCAGGGTGCGGCGCCGTCGCCGTGTCTGCTCCCGGTGCCGATCCGGGTCTCACCGCACATCTGGCCCCATGGATACTGTGTAGCCGATCCGGCGTGCGAGTCGCGTTGTGGTCGGTGGGGATTCGATAAGCCGTCGGAGACGGAACCGGTGTGAGGTGGGAATGAGCGTGGGGGGCGACACCGAGCGCGCAAGCTCGGGTGCGCGATGGCGGGATCCGAAGCGCTACCTCTGGTTGTACGGACTGGCGATCCCGTTGAGCCCGTTTCTCGCCTACGTTCTGGTGCAGCACTTCCACCTCGGGGTGTTCTGGGCGACCGGCGCCATCATCATCGCGGTGATCTGCCCGCTGATCGATGCGCTTGCCAAGGTCGACACCGGCAACCCGCCCGACGAGGTGATGAAACCCCTCGAGAACGACCGGTACTACCGGTACTGCACGTACCTCTACCTGCCGCTGCAGTACGCCGGGTTCGTCTTCGGCTGCTGGCTCTGGGTGTCGCAGCCCATGGGCGGCGCCGAAAAGTTCGCCCTGGCCGCGACCTTGGGCATCGTCGGCGGAGTCGGCATCAACGCAGCGCACGAGCTCGGGCACAAGCGCACGTCGATCGAAAGAAACCTTGCGAAAGTGGCGCTCGCCCAATCTTTCTACGGTCACTTCTACGTCGAGCACAATCACGGGCACCACATCAGGGTTGCCACACCGGAGGATCCTGCGACGGCACGCTTCGGTGAAGGGTACTGGCGATTCCTGCCGCGTTCGGTGTTCGGCAGCCTCGGTTCGGCGGTGCGGTACGAGAACGCGCGGCTGAAGCGCCGTGGCCTCTCGTGGTGGAATGTGCGGCATAACAACGTGCTCAGTGCCTGGCTCATGAGCACAGTGCTGTACGCGGCGCTCATCGCGGTGTTCGGCTGGTCGATCGCACCGTGGCTGGTCGTGCAGGCAGCCCTTGCCATCATGTTTCTCGAAGGCGCGAACTACATCGAGCACTACGGGTTGCTGCGGCGGAGCCGTCCCGGCGGCGGGTACGAACGGGTCGCTCCGGAGCACAGTTGGAACAGCAATCATGTCTGCTCGAACGTCTTCCTCTACAACCTCCAGCGGCACAGCGACCATCACGCGAACCCGCTGCGCCGCTACCAGACGCTGCGCTCCATGCCCGACGCGCCTCAGCTTCCCGCCGGATACGCGGTCCTGATCGTGCTGTCGCTGGTCCCGCCGCTCTGGCGACGGATCATGGATCAGAGGCTGCTGGAGCATTACGGCCGGGATTTGTCACGCATCAACATCCACCCCCCGAAGCGAGATTTGCTCCTTGCCAGATACTCGGACTGACGCGAAGCTATATTACGGAACGATCTTGTCCGAATAACGATCCGGAATCTTTTTCACTAGCGTCGGGAGCCGAGTGGAACAGCAGTATGCGCGTGGGCCGGTGCTCGTCGACGACGAGCGTCAGGCGGGCTTCCCACTCTCGTCGGCGCAGCGCGGGATCTGGTTCGCCCAGCATCTGCTCGGCGACATCCCGCTCACCATTGCCCAGTACATCGACGTCCACGGTGATCTGGACACCGAGGCCTTCGCGGACGCCGGTGCGGCCACCGGTCGCGAAATCGGCACCGGGATGCTCCGGTTGTTCGAGCACGACGGGCAGCCGTACCAGGTGATCGATCCCGATCTCAACGATCGGGCCACCGTTCTCGACCTGCGTGAGAGCCCCGATCCCGAAGCCGCTGCGCTCGCATGGATGCGGGCCGAGTACCGCACCCCGCTGGACATGCTCGAGGACCGGCTCATCGTGTGCGCGATTCTGCGCATCGCCGACGCCCGGTACTTCGTCTACACCCGGATCCACCACGTTGCGCTGGACGGATTCGGCGCCACAACCTTCGTCAACCGCATCGCCGAGCGGTACACCGCCGCCAAGGAAGGCCGCGAACCCGCGTCGTTCCCCGTCAGCGCGCTCCACGAGATCGTCGACGACGAGAACCGCTACCGCGCATCGGGCCGGTTCGCGACCGACCGGGAGTACTGGGCCGCGCGGGTCCGCGACCTGCCGCACCCGATCGGCCTCTCCGGCCGGGCGGCGCCGGTCGGCCCCAATCCGGTCCGCTACAGCGCGCCGCTGCCCGACGAGGTGTCGGCGTCCATCGAACGGGTCGTCGCCCGTGACGAGCAGGCCACCTTCGCGAGCGTGGTCATCGCGGCGTTCGCCGCCTTCCTCGCCCGGGTCACGGGCGAATCCGACATCGTGCTCAGCCTGCCGGTCTCGGCACGCACGACCGTCAAGTTGCGACGCTCCGGGGGCATGGTCTCGAACGTCGTGCCGATCCGAGTGGGCGTGGACCCCGCGGACACCGCTCCCGACATCACGTCCCGCGTGCAACTCGAACTCACCGGAGCGCTGCGTCATCAGCGGTACCGGCACGAGGACATGCGGCGCGACACCGGGAGGGGCGGAGCCGATCGCGGTTTCTTCGGTCCTGCCGTCAACATCATGATGTTCGGAACGGAGATCCGTCTCGGCGATCTCGTCGGCCGACTGCACGTGGTCAGCACGGGGCCGGTCGAGGACCTCTCGCTCAACATCTATCCGAGCAAACCCGGCGATCCGGCGCACATCGACCTCGAAGCCAACCCGAACCTGTACTCCATCGACGAATTACGCTCTCACCACAGCCGATTCATCGAGTTCCTTGCCGACTTCGCGGAATGCGACGGCACCGTGGGCGCGCTCGACGTGCTCCACGAGGACGAGCGGGACATGCTCGTCCCGTTCCGCGGCCGCCCGCCGCGCCCCGTCCGGATGCTGCCGGACCTTCTCGCGCAAGGGGTGCGGCGCAACCCCGACGGCATCGCCGTCCTCGACGGCGACCGGACGCTGACCTACCGCGCCCTCGACGAGCGCTCCGATCGGCTCGCCCGGGTGCTCGCCGACGCCGGCGCCGTTCCCGAAACGTTCGTCGTGCTGAGCATGGAGCGCAGTGCCGAAGCGCTGGTAGCCCTCTGGGCCGTGGCGAAGACCGGCGCCGCGTTCGTGCCGATCGATCCGGCGCTGCCCGCGGAACGTCTCGCGTACATGATCCGGGACTCCGGGGCGCGACTCGGCATCAGCACGCGCGACCGGATACCCCACCTGCCCACGGGTCCGCGCTGGCTCGCTGCCGACGACGCGCATCCGGCTGTGGATGCGCCGCCGATCGTGGCGGCCAGGCCCGAGCATCCCGCCTACATGATCTACACCTCCGGTTCGACCGGCACACCGAAGGGCGTGGTGGTCACCCACTCCGGGCTCGCCGCGTTCGACGCCGACGCCCGGCCGGAACTCGGCCTCACTCCCGAATCGAGGATGTTGCGTTTCTCGTCGGCGAGTTTCGACGCATCGATCTTCGAGATGCTGCAGGCGTTCAGCGCCGGCGCGGCGATGGTGGTCGCCCCGCCGCACATCCTCGGCGGGCAGGATCTCGCCGATCTGTTGCGCAGCAGCCGTGTCACCCACATCGTGTCGGCGCCGACCGTGCTCACCACCGTCGACCCCACCGGACTCGACGCTCTCGACGCCGTCGTGGTGGGCGGTGACGTCTGTACTCCCGACCTCGTCGAGCGTTTCGGTGCCGTCAGCCGGTTCACCAACAGCTACGGGCCGACCGAAACCACCATCGTGGTCACCGCGGGGAGCCCGCTGCTCTCGGGTGACCGGATCACCATCGGGCGGCCGCTCGACGGTGTCGCGGCCGTGGTCCTCGACCGCAGATTGCGGCCCGTCCCAGTGGGATTCGTGGGTGAGCTGTATCTCGGGGGCCCTGCGCTGGCCCGGGGATACCACTCCCGGCCGGGACAGACCGCCGACCGGTTCGTCGCCAACCCGTTCGAGCCCGGTGGCCGCCTCTATCGCACCGGTGACGACGTGCGCTGGACCGTCGACCACGAACTCGAATTCCTGGGCCGCTCCGACTTCCAGGTGAAGATCCGCGGATTCCGCATCGAACTCGGTGAAATCGACACGGCGCTGCTCGAACAACCGGGGGTCGACTACGCGGCGTCCGTCGTCCACGACACCGGGCACTCGAGCGTGCCGATCTCGTACGTGCGGATGGAATCGGACCACCTCTTCGACGCAGCGACGCTCCTCGAGGGCGTCGGCCGGATGCTGCCGTCACACATGATTCCCGCCGCGCTGATGGAACTGGACCACATTCCGGTGACGCCCGCGGGCAAGCTCGACCGCGCCGCCCTACCGGCACCACGGTTCGAGTCGGCCGAATTCCGCGCGCCCCGGACAGATTCGGAGATTGCACTCGCCGAACTCGCGGTGGGGCTCCTCGACGTCGAACGGGTCGGTGTCGACGATTCGCTGTTCGCGCTCGGCGCCGACAGCATCGTGGCGATGCAGTTCGCCGCCCGCGCCAAGGATGCGGGGCTGCACATCACGGCACGGCAGATTTTCGAGCACAAGACGATTGCCGCGCTGGCTCGTGTCGCCACCGCGGTGTCGGCGACCACGGTCATGGCAGAACTGCCCGGTGGCGGTGCCGGCCAGATTCCGCTGACGCCCATCGTGCACGACATGCTCCGGCGCGGCGACTACTCCACGTTCGCGCAGGCGGTACTCGTCACCACCCCCGCCGGCCTCACCGCCGAACACCTGTCCGCAGCGCTCGGTGCCGTGCTCGACCGCCACGACATGCTGCGCTCGGTGATGCGCGGCGACACCTGGGAGGTCCGTGCCGGCGCCGCCGATCCCGGAACCCTCGTCACGCGCGTTCCCGTCGCGGACCTCGACGACATCGAGGATCTGATCGCGTCCCGATGCGACAGTGCCGCAGCGGCGCTCGATCCTGCCGCGGGTGTGACGCTGCAGGCCGTGTGGTTCGACGTGGACGCAGCCGATACGCAGGGCAAACTCCTGCTCGTCGCGCACCACCTCGTCGTCGACGGGGTGTCGTGGCGGGTGCTGCTCCCCGACCTCGGACAGGCCTGGATGCAGGTCGCGGCGGCCCAGGAGCCTGTTCTCCCGCCGATCGGTACGTCCTTCCGCCGCTGGGCGCACGCCCTGCACGACGCCGCTCGCGACGGCACGTTCGCCGACGAACTCGTCTACTGGCAGCGCACGCTGACCGGGGCCCGTCCGTTGCGCGGGATCGGCACCCTCGACCCGGACGTCGACACCCTCGCCGCCACCCGGCGCATCGACGTCGCACTCGACCCGGCGGTCACCGACGCCGTCCTGACCCGGCTGCCCGCGCTCTACGGCAGCGGCGCCGCCGACGGGTTGCTCACCGCCCTCGCGCTGGCGGCCGCACGCTGGGACGACGGTGCCGAGCGCTCGCTGCTGCTGACCCTCGAAGGCCACGGGCGTGATCTCGATACGCCGGACCCCGCAGACCTTGCGCGCACCGTCGGCTGGTTCACCAGTGCCTACCCGGTGCGTCTCGCCGTCACCGGCGACCTCGACGACGCCCTGGCCGGCGGAGCCGCAGCGGGCACCGCGGTCAAAGCGGTGAAGGAACAGCTTGCCGCCGTGCCGAACCACGGTATCGGCTACGGCATCCTGCGGTACCTCGACGGCGAGACCGGAACGGTGCTCGCGGATCTGCCCGCATCCCAGCTCTCGTTCAACTACCTCGGCCGGCTCACCTCGGGTCACATCCCCGACGAGATCCGCGAGATCGGCTGGGTACCCGACGACCTCGATCTCGATCCGAACCGGACCTCCGGGCTCGCCGCCGCAGCGGCGATCGACATCAACGCCATGGTCGTCGACGGTCCCGACGGACCACGCCTCACCGCGTCGTTCGCGTACGTGCCGCGCCTGGTCTCCTCCGAGGACGTCGCCGAACTGGCCGAACTGTGGCGCAGCGCCCTCACC
This sequence comes from Rhodococcus sp. 7Tela_A2, assembly GCF_049311045.1. Taxonomy (NCBI): domain Bacteria; kingdom Bacillati; phylum Actinomycetota; class Actinomycetes; order Mycobacteriales; family Nocardiaceae; genus Rhodococcus; species Rhodococcus sp. 7Tela_A2. The sequence goes on from NZ_JAXION010000079.1 coordinate 7,785, forward strand.
GGTCTCGCCGCGCACCTCGATCGTCCCGACGCGGGCGGCCTGACCCCGTCCGACGTGCCGCTCGTCGCCGTGGGCCAGCGCCAGATCGAGCAGTGGGAAGCCGAGTACCCGGCCGTGCGCGACATCTGGCCCCTCCCGCCGCTCCAGGCAGGGTTGCTGTTCCACACCCGGCTCGCCGCCGGCTCGCTCGACGTCTACGTCGCGCAACTGACCCTCGAACTGGCCGGTGCCGTGGACAGCGACCGGCTGCGCAGCGCCGTCGACGCGGTCGTCGCCCGGCACGCCGGCCTGCGCACCGCGTTCGTCCACGACGAGAACGGGGACCCGGTGCAACTCGTGCTCGATCGCGTCGCCGTGCCGTGGCGCGAGGTGCGGGCCGGTGCGGGTGGAGCCGCCGAGATACTCGACTCCGAGCGCGGAACACCCTTCGACCCCGCCCGGCCGCCCCTGCTGCGGGCAGTACTCGTCCGCACCGACGACGACCGCGCGACGCTCGTACTGACCAACCACCACCTCGTGCTCGACGGGTGGTCGATGCCCCTACTCGTCCGAGAGATCCTCACCCACTACATATCCCGGGACGCGCTGGCCGAGCCCGCGCCGTACCGGGACTATCTCCGTTGGTGGCGCGAGCAGGACACGGACCGGTCGCTCCAGGCGTGGAGCGAGTTGCTCGCCGGCGTTACCGAGCCGACGCTCGTCGCGCCGAACGCCGAAGCGTCCTTCGAGGACAACCCCGGTGAGATCGACGTCGATCTGCCCGACGGGTTGCTCACCGCGCTCACCGAGCAGTCGCGTGAGACCGGGATCACCGTCAACACGGTCGTGCAGGTCGCGTGGGCGCTCGTCCTGGGCCGGATGCTCACGCGTTCGGATGTGGTCTTCGGCGCGACCGTGTCCGGTCGCCCCGCAGAACTGCCCGGCGTGGAGAACATGCTGGGCCTGTTCATCAACACGGTGCCGGTGCGCGTCGAGTTCGAGCCCGGGGACACCGTCGCCGACGTGCTGCGCAGCGTGCAGGACGCGCAGGTGTCGATGCTCGACCATCACCACGTGGGTCTGGGCAGCATCCAGCAGAACATCGGTGCCGGAACACTGTTCGACACCCTCACCGTCTTCGAGTCGTACCCCGTCGACCGCGCCGGTTTCGACGAGACCACCGACTTCGCCGGCATGCGCGTCACGGGTATCGATGCCCGCGACGCCACGCACTACCCGCTCACCGTCATGGCGATCCTCGAACCGAGGTTGCGCCTGAGCGTGCGCTACCGCACCGACCTGTTCGACCGCGCCACCGTGGACCGCATCGCGCGGCGCCTCGTCGGAGTACTCGAGACCGCGGCGACCAGGCCCGACACGCACGTCGGGGACGTCGACGTCTTCCTGCCCGGCGAACGAGACACCGTCGCCGGATTCGAACGCGGCCCGGATCGGGATCTGCCACCCACCACGCTCGTGGACCTTCTTGCGCAACAAGCGCAGCGGACTCCCGACACGCGGGCCGTCCTCGTCGAGGGCGCTCCCGCACTGCCGTATTCGGAATTCGCGTCGCGGGTCAACCGCCTCGCCCGTGCCCTCGTCGCCGACGGCATCGGCCCCGGCGACCTGGTGGGCGTCGCGATGCCGCGGTCGCTCGACCAGTTCACCGCGATCCACGCCGTCGTCACCGCCGGCGCCGCCTACGTGCCGATCGACCCCGAACAACCCGCGTCGCGCACCGCACACGTACTCGATACGGCTGCCCCCGCCCTGGTGCTCAGCGCTCTGCCGGACACGGCCGGGTTCTCCGGCGCTCCGCTCACCGATCTCGACCGCCGTGCGCCGCTCCACCCCGACGACCTGGCCTACGTGCTGTTCACGTCCGGGTCCACCGGACGCCCCAAGGGTGTCGCCATCTCGCACCGCAGCATCGTCAACCGCCTGCTGTGGATGCAGGACACCTATTCGCTTACGGCCGACGATGTGGTGCTGCAGAAGACTCCCGCGACATTCGATGTGTCGGTGTGGGAGCTGTTCTGGCCGTTGCTCACCGGTGCCTCGGTGGTGCTCGCGAGCCCGGACGGGCACCGCGACCCGCGCTACCTCTCTCGCGTGATCGACGAATACGGCGTCACCACACTGCATTTCGTGCCATCGATGCTCGACGTCTTCCTCGCCGGCGCCGACCTCGGCCGCTGCGGCAGCATGCGGCAGGTGTTCACCAGTGGGGAGGCGCTACCCGCCACCACCGTCGCACGGTTCGCCGAGAGCCTCGGCGTGCCCCTCCACAACCTGTACGGGCCGACGGAAGCCGCGGTCGACGTCACCGCTCATCCGACGGTGGCCGGGGAGAACCCGGTGCCCATCGGAGCACCTGTCTGGAACACGACTGTGCGCGTGCTGGACTCGCGCCTCCGTCCGGTCCCGGTGGGCGTCGAGGGCGAGCTGTACCTCGGGGGAGTGCAACTCGCTCGCGGATACCACGCGGCACCCGGCCTGACGGCAGCGCGATTCGTCGCCGACCCGTCCGGCCCAGCACGTCTCTACCGCACCGGCGACGTGGTCCGGTGGCGCGCCGACGGCGTCCTCGAGTACGTGGGCCGCAGCGACTTCCAGGTGAAGCTCCGGGGTCAGCGCATCGAACTCGGAGAGATCGAGTCCGCGCTACTCGAACACGACGCCGTCGCGCAGGCCGTGGTCGCACTGCATCGCGACCACGCAGCCGGGGAACACCTGGTCGCGTACGTGGTCGGCGCCGTGGACAGCGAGGCCGTCCTCGCGCACGCCGCAGCGCGCCTCCCGCGGCACATGGTTCCCACCGTCGCGATGGTGCTCGACGCGTTCCCGGTGACCTCCAACGGCAAACTCGACCGCAAAGCCCTCCCCGCACCGGAATTCGGCTCCGGCACCGAGTACGTCGCCCCGGCCACCGCAACCGAGGAGACAGTCGCGGCGATCGTGGCCGACGTGCTCGGACGCGACGGCCTCGGCGCGACGGCGAACTTCTTCGATCTCGGCGGTAACTCGCTGACCGCGACCAGGCTGCTCGCCCGCCTCGACGACACCTTCGACACCCGCCTGCAGATCCGCGATCTGTTCGACAACGCCACGGTGGCCGGACTGTCCACTCTCATCGACGGACAACAAGACCGGCAGACGGGTCCGCCGCTCGTCGCGGGGCCGCGCCCAGAACACATCCCGCTCTCACCGGCGCAGGCGCGCATGTGGTTCGTCAACCGCTTCGACCCGGCCTCGGGTGCCTACAACGTGGCGGTCGCGCTACGCCTGACCGGCACGCTCGACATCGACGCGCTGCGCGCCGCGGTCACCGACATCGTGGACCGGCACGAGACGCTGCGCACCCGCTACCCGGATACCGGCGACGGTCCCCGGCAGGAGATCCTGCCGGCCGCCGAGGTGATCGATGCACTCACACTCGACGCCGACGCCCTGCACGGGACGCTCGACGAATGGCTCCTCGAGGTCGTCGCCCGCGGTTTCGACGTCACCCGTGAGATTCCCCTCGCGCTGAATATCGTCCGCGAAGACGCCGACCGGCACGTCCTCGTGCTGGTCGTGCATCACATCGCGATCGACGGCTGGTCGATGCAAGCGCTCGCCCGCGATCTGGTCGCCGCCTACGGTGCACGCAGCGCCGGCAGCGCCCCGGCGTGGGAGCCGTTGCCGGTCGGGTACGCCGACTACGCACTCTGGCAGCAAGGACTTCTCGGCAGCACCGACGACCCCGACTCGGTGGCGGCCCGTCAACTCGCCTTCTGGCGGGACGCCCTGGCCGATGCCCCCGAGGTCTTGGACCTGCGCGCCGACCGTCGTCGACCGGCGGTCCCTTCGTTCCGGGGCGGCACGGTCACCGTCGACGTGCCCGCACCGGTATATGGCCGCGCGGCAGAACTGGCGAGGGCGCACGACGCATCGCTGTTCATGGTGCTGCACACCGCCCTTGCGGTACTGCTCTCCCGAACCGGCGGGACCTACGACGTCACCGTCGGCACGCCCGTCGCCGGTCGCGGCCATCGTGACCTCGACGACGTGGTGGGCATGTTCGTCAACACCCTCCCGTTGCGCACCCGGTTCGATGCCTCGTTCTCGTTCGCAGCGGCCCTGACCGCGGTGCGCGACACCGACCTTGCCGCGTACTCACACGCCGATCTCCCGTTCGAGCAACTCGTCGAGGCACTCGCCCCGGCGCGCTCTACGTCGCACCAACCGCTGTTCCAGACGGTGCTCGCGCTCGACGTGCCGCAGCCGGGTGCGGTGACGCTGCCCGGTCTCGACATCGAGGTGCTGCCCGTCGATTTCGGGATCGCCAAGTTCGACCTCGAATTCGCCGTTACCGAGCACGAGCGGCACGCGACCGTCACGCTGACCTTCGCCCGCGACCTGTTCGACGACACCACCGCCGCATTGCTGGTCGAGCGCTACGTGCGGGTGCTGGAGTCGGCCGTGGCAGCTCCGGATGCCTCCGTCGGCTCGCTGAACCTGCTCTCGCACGCCGAGCACGACGAACTGCTGCGCCGCCCCGAATCCGTCGGCGTACGCACGCTCCCGCAGCTACTTGCCGAGGCTGCCGCCGATCCCGACGCACCCGCGCTCGTCTCCGGGACGCGCATCGTCACCTACGGCGAACTCGACCGCCGCTCCTCAGCGCTCGCACACACGCTGATCGAGGCCGGCGCAGGCCCCGAGACGGTCGTTGCCGTCGCCGTGGAACGTTCGGTGGAATCGGTACTCGCAGTCTGGGCGGTCGCCCGAACCGGCGCCGCATTCCTGCCCGTCGATCCGACCTATCCGGCGGCTCGCATCGAGCACATGCTCACCGACTCGGGTGTGCGCCTCGGTCTCACCACCGACGCACACCGCAAGGCCCTGCCCGACGAGATGCGGTGGCTCGACGCTGCCGCGCAGACCGACGACGACCGGCCCGTCCCTGCGCGCGAACCGCACCCCGACCATCCCGCCTACCTGATCTACACCTCCGGTTCCACAGGCGTGCCCAAAGGCGTGGTCGTCACCCACCGCGGCCTCGCCGCATTCGTCGCCGAGCAGCAACGCCACTACGGCGTGCGGCCCGGTGACCGCGTCGCGGCATTCGCGTCACCCAGCTTCGACGCGTCGATGCTCGAACTGCTGATGGCGGTCGGTGGGGGAGCGACCCTCGTGCTCGTCCCCACCGGTATCTACGGGGGCACCGAACTCGGGACGGTGCTCACCGACACCGGCGTGACGCACCTCTTCCTCACGCCCGCGGCACTGGCGACACTCGATCCCGAGACGCTGCCGCATGTCCGGGTGGTCGTCGTCGGCGGTGAGGCATGCGAACCGTCGCTGGTGGCACGATGGGCGCCGGGCCGGGCGATGTTCAACGCCTACGGTCCCACCGAGTCGACCATCATGGCAACGCATTTCGGTCCGATGACGCCGGGAGAACCGGTGCGCATCGGCCGTGCCGTGCTCGGCACGTCCGCGATGGTTCTCGACGACCGGCTGCAACCGGCGCCCACGGGAGTGCCCGGCGAACTGTACGTATCCGGCGCGGGGCTCGCGCGGGGTTACCACGATCGCGCCGAGCTCACCGCAACGCGGTTCGTCGCCGACCCCGTCGGTGGCGGACTCATGTACCGAACGGGCGACCGCGTCCGGAAGACCGCGGACGGAACGCTGGAATACCTGGGACGCAACGACTTCCAGGTGAAGGTTCGCGGCCATCGAATCGAACTGTCCGAAATCGACGCCGTCCTGTCCGGGCATCCGTCCGTCGACGCTGCCGTGAGCGTGCCCCACGCCGCAACCGGCGCCGTGGTGGCCTACGTGGTGCCGGCACCCGGTCACGCGATCGTCGCCGCCGACGTGACCGCTCACGCTGCCCGCGCCCTGCCCGACTACATGGTGCCCTCGGCGATCACCGTCGTCGACGCCTTCCCCCTCACCGGTGCGGGCAAGGTCGATCTGCGGGCACTGCCCGAACCCGTCTTCGCCGCCGCACAGTTCGTCGCACCGCGTACCGACGCCGAAAGGCGGGTCGCGGCGGTGTACGCCGACGTGCTCGGTCTCGAGCAGGCAGGTGCGCACGACGACTTCTTCGCCCTCGGCGGTAACTCCCTCTCGGCGACCCGTGTGGTTGCGCGACTCGACGCGTCGCTCGGGGTGCGCGCGGTGTTCGAGAACCCGACCGTGGCCGCACTGGCGGCCGTCGTCGGGGACGGTGGGCCGGGGCCGCGCCCGCCGCTCGTCACCGGGCCCCGCCCCGACCGCATTCCGCTCTCGCCGGCGCAGCAGCGGATGTGGCTGATCAACCGGTTCGATCCCACGTCGCCGGTCTACAACGTCCCCGTCGCCGTGCGACTGCGCGGCCGACTCGACCACGACGCGCTGCGCGCCGCGGTGCACGACGTCGTGCAGCGGCACGAGACCCTGCGGACGGTCTTCCCCGACGCCGACGGTCCACACCAGGTGGTCCTCGACGACGCCCCGGTGAACCTGACGCCGCGCCCGATCACCGCCGATACCGAGCGTGACGAGATCCTCGCCGTGCTCTCGCGCGGATTCGACGTCACGACCGAGGTCCCGATTCGCGGCGCCCTGCTCCAGGCTTCAGCCGACGAGCACGTGCTCGTGGTGGTCGTGCACCACATCGCCGCCGACGGCGCCTCCACCGTGCCGCTGGCCCGCGACATCCTCGTCGCCTACAGCGCCCGGCTCGCCGGCGCCGCTCCGCAGTGGGCGCCGCTCGCTGTGCAGTACGCCGATTTCGCGGTGTGGCAGCGCGCCGTGCTCGGCGATCCCGCCGACGCCGGATCGCTGGCAGCGCGTCAGCTCGCCTACTGGACCGAGGCACTCGACGACGTCCCGGCCGTGCTCGAGGTGCCCGCCGACCGGCCCCACCCGGCGGTCGCCTCGCAACGCGGCGCACGAACCGACTTCCGCATCGGTGCAGACACCGTGGACGCACTCGACGCCCTCGCCCGGGCGCACGGCGCCACGCGCTTCATGGCACTCCACGCCGCCCTGTCCGTTCTGCTCGCGCGGCTCGGCAACACCGACGACGTCAGCGTCGGCACCCCCGTCGCCGGTCGCGGGGAGGCAGCGCTCGACGACGTCGTCGGCATGTTCGTCAACACCCTCGTGCTGCGCACCCGGTTCGACCCGGCCGCCGGCTTCGATCGGACCCTCGAGCAGACCCGCGACGCCGACCTCGCCGCGTTCGGGCACGCCGACGTGCCGTTCGAGCAGATCGTCGACGCCGTCGACCCTGTCCGCTCGCAAAGCCACGCGCCGCTGTTCCAGGTGACACTGTCGCTCCAGAACCAGGGCACGGGTGTCCTCGAACTACCCGGCCTCGAGATCGAACCCGTCGAGCCGGGTATCGATGTCGCGAAGGTGGACCTCGAATTCACCCTCCGCGACGACGACGGCGGCCTCGCCGGGTCGCTGACCTACGCGACCGACCTGTTCGATGCCGGTACCGCGGAATCCTTGACGCGGCGATGGCTGCGGCTGCTGGACGCCGTGACCGAGAACCCCGCCGTGCCGGTGGGCGAGGTGCCGCTCATGGGGGAGAGCGACGCCGCCCGTGCGCTCCGGCACGCCGTACCCACGGATGTGCCGGTACGCGTGCTGCCGGAGATCTTCGCGGGGGGTGTCGCCGCGAACCCGGACGGCATCGCGGCCACCGACGGGGCCAGGCACCTGACGTACACCGAGCTGGATCGTGCGTCGAACCGTCTCGCCCGCATGCTCGCCGAGCACGGCGCAACGCCGGAAACGTTCGTGGCGCTGTCGTTCCCGCGGTCGGTCGACGCGATCATCGCATTGTGGGCCGTGGCCAAGACCGGTGCGGCGTTCGTGCCGGTCGACCCCGCGCTGCCCGCCGCGCGCATCGCGTACCTGCTGTCGGATTCCGGTGCGCTTCTCGGGCTCACACACGGTGACGCACCGTCGACCGACATCTCGTGGCTCCGCGTCGACGCCGCCGCCGGATACTCCGACGCGCCGATCCGGCGGACGACCTCGGCCGGGTCCGCCGCCTACATGATCTATACCTCCGGATCGACCGGCACCCCGAAGGGTGTCGTCGTCACCCACCGCGGGCTGGCGGCCTTCACCGGCGAACACCGCCCCGAACTAGGCCTGAGCTCCGCGTCGAGGATGCTCCGGTTCTCGTCGTCGAGCTTCGACGCCTCGGTGTTCGAGCAGATCGCCGCGTTCTCCGTCGGTGCCACGATGATCGTCGCGCCGCCGGAGATCGTCGGTGGCGCCGAACTGTCGGATCTGCTGCGGCGAGAACGGGTTACGCACATCCTCACCGCGCCCGCCGCGCTCGGTACCGTCACACCCGACGACCTGCCCGACCTCGAAGCGGTCATGGTCGGCGGCGACGTCTGCCCTCCCGAACTGGTTGCCAAGTTCGGCTCCGTGTGCCGGTTCGTCAACTGCTACGGCCCCACCGAAACCACCATCATCATTACGGAGACTGCGCCGCTGACCGCGGGCGACGTCATCACCATCGGCGCGCCGATCCGCGGTGCGGGGGCCGTCGTCCTCGACGACCGCCTGCACCCCGTGCCCGACGGTGTCGTCGGCGAGTTGTACCTGTCCGGTGCCGGACTGGCCCGCGGCTACCACCGCCGGCCCGAGCTGACGGCGTCCCGCTTCGTCGCCAACCCCTACACCGGTGGGCTCATGTACCGCACCGGAGACCTGGTGCGGCGCACGGCCGGTGGCGAGCTCGACTTCGTCGGCCGCCGCGACGCCCAGGTGCAGGTGCGGGGCCTGCGCATCGAACTCGGTGAAATCGAGGCCGTCCTCACCCGCACCGACGGGATCGCGCAGGCTGTCGTGCTGGTGCACAACGACGCCCGCACCGGCGACCGGCTCATCGGCTACGTCGTCCCCACCGACGGCAATGCCGCCGACACGCACCTGCTCCGCAACCGGATCGCCGACGAACTGCCGTCCTACATGGTGCCCGCGCAGATCCTCGTGCTCGACACACTGCCGATCACCGCGAACGGCAAACTCGACCGGAAAGCGCTGCCGGTCCCGGCTTTCGAGACGCGAGCATTCCGCGCACCGGAAAACGCGGTCCAGCAGACCGTCGCCTCGGTCTACGCCGAACTGCTCGGCGCCGACCGGGTCGGGCTCGACGACGACTTCTTCGCCCTCGGCGGCAACTCCCTGATCGCCACGCGGGTCATGTCGCGGATCGGGGCGGAACTCGGAGCGGACATCCCCCTCCGCGTCCTGTTCGAACAGCCCACGGTGGGTGCGCTCGCCGCGGCAGCGCAGGAGTACATGGGACGGGTAGCGCGCCCGGCGCTGGTCGTGCAGGAGCGTCCCGCTCGCATTCCGCTGTCGCTCGCGCAGCAGCGGATGTGGTTCCTCAACCGGTTCGACCCCGGCGCCGCGACCTACAACATCCCGGTCGCGCTCCGGTTGTCGGGCGCCCTGGACCACGCAGCACTGAAGGCAGCGGTCGAGGACCTGCTGCTGCGGCACGAGATCCTGCGCACCGTATACCCGGAGGTCGACGGCGCGGGTATCCAGCGGGTCGTGCCGCTGTCCGAGGTGGACGCCGATCCGACGCCTGTTCCGGTCGATCCGGACGACGTGTTCACCGTCGTCGGAGAATTGATCTCGGCGGGTTTCGACGTGACGGCGGAGGTGCCGGTACGAGTGCGGGTGTTCCGCGCCGGGCCGGAGGAATACATCCTGGTCTTCGTGGTGCACCACATCGCGGGTGACGGATTCTCGATGGGACCGCTCACCCGGGATGTGATGACGGCGTACGCGTCGCGCGTCGGAGGTCAGCCGCCCACGTGGGCTCCGCTGCCGGTGCAGTACGCGGACTACACCCTCTGGCAGCGGCAGATCCTCGGCTCCGAGGACGACCCGGACAGCGTGGTGTCGAAGCAGATCTCGTACTGGAGCGAGACTTTGGCGTCGCTGCCGGATCAGCTCGAATTGCCCTGGGATCGGCCGCGTCCCCCGGTGGCGTCCCATCGGGGTGCGTCGCACACGGTCGGTCTCGACGCGTCGCTCCACCGAGGTCTGCTCGGGCTCGCCCGAACACACCACGCCACGCTCTTCATGGTGCTGCACAGCGCCCTGGCGTCCGCTCTCGCCCGGCTCAGCGGCACCTCCGACATCGCGCTCGGTACGCCGGTTGCCGGTCGTGGTGAAGCCGAACTCGACGATCTGATCGGGATGTTCGTCAACACGCTGGTCCTGCGTACCGACATCGACCCGGGCCGGTCGTTCGCGGACCTGCTCCGCTCGGTGCGGGAAACGGATCTGCACGCGTTCGCGCACGCCGACGTGCCGTTCGAGCGCCTCGTCGAGGTCCTCGCACCGGCCCGTTCGCAGGCGCGTAACCCGCTCTTCCAGGTGATGCTGACGCTGCAGAACATGCAGCCCGTCGATTTCCGTCTCGGTGGCGTCGACATCGAACCCGTCGAGGCCGACCTGAACCAGGCGATGGTCGATCTCCAGGTCACCGCGCACGAAGCATTCTCGGAGGGCGGCACTCCGGACGGTATCGACCTGACGTGGACCTACGCCACGGACCTCTTCGACGCTTCCACCGTCGCGGGATTCGCCGATCGGTTCGTCCGCATCCTCACCGCAGCAGTGCGCGATCCCGAAACTCCCGTCGGCGACCTGGAATGGCTCGCGCCGCCGGAGCGTGCGGCCCTACACGAGATGGGCCTCCCCGCGGTGCGCACCGGCCCGGGCGGCGCCACCCTGCCGGATCGGTCGGCCGCGCAGGCCGCGACGACACCGCATGCCGTCGCCGTCGCCGACGAAGACACCACGTACTCCTACGCGGAATTCGCTTCGAGAGTCAACAGTCTTGCCCGGCATCTTATTTCGCTGGGTGTGGGCCCTGAGACGAACGTTGCCATCGCGATGGAGCGATCGATCGACGCGGTGATCGCGGTCCACGCCGTGGTCGCCGCCGGCGGTGCCTACGTGCCCGTCGACCCCGGGCAAGCGGCCGAGCGGATCTCCTACGTGTTCGAGATCGCCGATCCGATACTGGTGTTGTCGGACTCGCGCCACCACCTGGGCGCGGATCGGACGGTGTTCGATATCGGCACGTTCGATGCGACCGGTGTACCGGACGGGCCGATCTCGGATGCCGAGCGACGGGGCCCACTGCGCCCGGACAACACGGCGTACGTGCTGTTCACGTCGGGCTCGACGGGGCGCCCGAAGGGTGTGGCGGTCTCGCACGCGTCGGCTGTGAACCAGCTGGACTGGTTGCAGGAGGAGTTCGGCGCCGATGCTGCCGACACCGTTCTGCTCAAGACTCCGCTGACGTTCGACGCATCGGTGTGGGAGCTCTTCTGGCCCTTGCACAGTGGAGCGCGGATGGTCGTCGCGGCACCGGACGGTCACCGCGATCCGCAGTACCTCGCGCGTGCGCTGGTGGATTTCGAGGTGTCCGTGGCACAGTTCGTGCCCGTCGTGCTCGACGCGGTGCTCGACGTGCTGGAGGAACCCACTCCGTCGTTGCGGCTGGTATTTGCCGGCGGTGAGGCCCTGTCGGGTGCGACGGCCGACCGCGCGCGGAGGATGCTCGGGTGCGGGGTGCACAACCTGTACGGCCCGACCGAAACGACGATGCAGGCCACGCACCGCCGAAGCGATCCCGATTCCGGCGGTGGGCGCGTCCCCATCGGTACACCCGTTCGGAACACCGGTGCCCTGGTGCTCGACACACGTCTGCATCCCGTGCCGGTGGGAGTCGTGGGCGAGCTTTATCTCTCGGGTGTCCAGTTGGCCCGCGGGTATGCGGGACGCGCACACCTGACGGCCGACAGGTTCGTGGCGAACCCGTTCGACGGTGCGGGGACGAGGATGTACCGCACGGGAGATCTGGTGCGGTGGAACGCACATCACGAACTCGAATACGTAGGCCGCAACGACATGCAGGTCAAGCTGCGGGGCCAGCGGATCGAACTCGGGGAAATCGACTCGGTGCTGCGCGCACACGAGGATGTTGCGGCCGGGGTAGTGGTGGCGTGGCCGGAACAACTCGTCGGTTACGTCGTGCCCACCGGTGAACTCGATACGCAGCGACTGCGGGAGGCACTGGGCCGGGTGCTGCCGTCGTACATGGTGCCGGCGCAGTTCGTCGTGCTCGATGCGCTGCCGACGACACCCAACGGGAAGGTCGATCGGAAAGCGCTGCGACAGCCCGAGGTTCGGGCACGCGAGTTCCGCCGCCCGTCGGGCGACACCGAACGTGCTGTGGCCGACGCCTTCTCCGATATTCTCGGTGTCGCACAGGTGGGGGCGGACGACGACTTCTTCGCGCTCGGTGGCACTTCCCTGGTCGCGACCAGGCTCGTCGCGCAGTTGCGGGGGGGGGCGGGGGGGGGGGGGCGGGGGGGGGGCGGGGGGGTG
>NZ_JAXION010000080.1:0-20163 GCF_049311045.1 Rhodococcus sp. 7Tela_A2
CCCCCGAAGCCTCCGCCTCCGAAGCCTCCGCCTCCGAAGCCACCACCGTGGCCGCCGCCCCCGAGCACGCTGTTGATGAGGATGCCGCCCAGCACGGCACCGGCGATGTTGCCTCCCGACGAACCGCCACCGCGCGGCGGGTTGCGACGTTCCCACGACTCGACATCCCGGCGTGCGGCGCTCAAGGCGCGGGACGCGAGAGCCGACGCCGTCTGGGCGTGCTGCAGCGCCTGGGCTGCGTCCGCCGACGCCAGCTGCCGGGCCGCGTCCAGATGGCGCTGCGCCTCCGACAGCCTCGTGCGTGCCTCCGCGCCGACGACGCCGCGTCGCGTGCCGATGAAATCGGATGCGGCGGTGACCTGTGCCTGGGCGGCGGTCAGATCCTGCTCGAGCCGCCGGCGGGCCCGCGCTTCCTCCTCTCGAGCCGCGCGGGTCTGCGCCCGCAGGGCATCGAGGCGCGCGTCGGTTTCCACGACCCGCGTGAAACTTCCCAGCGGGTCGGTGTGCTGCGCGGCCCGTGCATGCTCGAGTGCCTCCTGGGCGGCTCGGCGCGCTTCGGCGAGTTCCGGGCCACCTGCGGCAACGAGCCCTTCGGCGTCGGCGATGCCTTGCGCCGCATCTTCCATGGCAGCCGGAAGAGTCGCGATCGCGTGGCGGATGTCCTCCGCGGCGTGCTCGACACCGTCGAGGAGCGTTGCCGCGTGTCCGAGTGCGCGTTCGGACTCGCGGATCGCGCGGACCGCGTCACCTTGCTCACCCGCCGGACGCGACACTGCGACCCGGCCTTCATCGATGGCCTTCTCGGCGTACTCGATCTCCTCGACCGCGAGCGACACGTTGTCCTTGACGGGCGCGAGCGCCTCCGCCGGGAATTCTTCGGTCAGCTGCGCGAGAGCGGCCTCGCCCTGCGGGATACGTGCCCGCAGGCCGATGGCGCGCTGTGTCAGTGCGTCGAGCCGGTCGGGAGCGTCGAGCAACAGGTCCCGCATCCGGTCGAACGCCTCCACCTGCGCGTCGAGCTCGCGGTCGGCCTGCCCGCACGACGAGACGAGCTGCACCAGCATCTCGCGCTGTTGCTCCGGGGTCTCCGGGATGTCGTCGTCGAGACGCTGCCGGATCTCGAACGCGTTCGCGAGCGCGGCCTGCGCCTGCCGGTACGCCCGGTCGAACGGCTGAACTGCCGTGTCGCCGAATTCGCCGCGCGCCAGCTCGAGTGCTTCCGAACTCGAGCGCACTGCGTTGTCCGTCTCCACCAGTACCTTCTGGGCATGCAGCTCGAGACCCTCGAGCGGGAGCGCGGCCAGTGCGCCGGTATCGGCGGGATCGATCGCCGCTGCACGCGCGGCGGCCGTCTCGGCACGCTTGCGCTTGGACCGCCGCGAATATGCGTAGACGCCGCTGGCACCCGCGGCGATCACGCCGCCACCGACGAGCAGTGTCGTGGTGGGCGCGCTCGAGGGCGTCAACGCGGCATCGAGGCCGTCCGCCGCGGCCACGGCGGCGCCCGCCCAGTCACCGGTGCGCAGCGCGGGCGTGATGTCGTTCGAGCTGATGCGGTTGCGTTCCGACTGGGAAATATCCGATCCGTTCGGGGTCCACAACGCGAACTCGCGGTCGTCGGTGGCGACGGCGAGCAGGGCGGTGTCCGGACCGAAGTTGCTGGCCCGCGCGGTCGCCTGCGCCCAGGCGTCGTAGTTCTGGCCGTCGAAGGTCGACACATACGTGACCCACAGTTGCAGGCGGTGCTCGTCGTACAACGTGTCCACCGCCTGCTGGATGCGTGCGACGTCGTCGGCATCGAGGACTCCGGCGCTGTCGCTGATCGGTGACTGGAGTCGTGACGGGGGCTCGGCCGACGCCGCGACGGGCATCAGCAGCCACGCGGTCGCGGCGAGCAGGAGGGGTAGCAGCGCGGGCACGATCCGGGCGGGACGTCGGCGCGGGGACGATGCGTGGGGCATGACAACGAATCTAGTGGTTCGCGGGAACGAAGCACGGTCGGCGCGTCGCCCTGCTTCGTTCCCCGCGTCCACTGGCAGACTTGAGGGGTGAGTACCGCATCCCACCCCAGGGTCCCCGCGCCAGGCCGCGCCGAGGACGATCTCGGCACGGGCGCCCGCATCACCCGGTGGCTGAGGCGACTGGTGGTCGGTGCGCTGCTCGCCGCGATCCTCGTCGTCGGCGGAACGGCGATACGGGTGTGGCAGGTCGCCCGCATCGACGACAGGACGCCCGCCGACGCCATCGTCGTGCTCGGCGCCGCCCAGTACTCCGGCACACCGTCGTCGGTGTTCGAAGCACGACTCGAGCAGGCACTCAAGCTGTACGAGGCAGGGGTGTCGCCGATGATCGTCACCGTCGGTGGCAAGCAGGAAGGCGATCTGTTCACCGAAGCGGCCGCGGGCAAGAACTATCTCGTCTCCCGGGGCGTGCCCGCGGAGGCGATCATGGCGGTGGAAGAGGGATCCGACACGCTGCGCAGCGTAGAAGCCGTGAGCAGGGACATGGGCGAGCTGGGGTTGTCGTCGTCGGTGCTGGTGAGCGACCCGTGGCATTCGCTGCGCACCCGGACCATGGCCCGCGACTCGGGCCTCGACGCATGGACCGCGCCGACCCGTCAGGGCCCGGCAGTGTTCACCCGCAACTCGCAGTTTCACGCGATCGCCCGCGAAACGGGCGCGTTGATCTGGTACCAGATCACCCATTTCTCCGCGGACTTCCCGTACACAGCAGAGCAGTGACCGCGGGTGGGAGGCCGAGATGGTGAAGGACGAAGATATGGGTAGGCGTACATGTGAGTAGGGGCCGGGGGACGTACGGCCGGTGCGACGAAGGACGGATCTGATGCAGGGCTACAGCGAACACGATCTGGAGCGGCGTGTCGCCGAACCGCCGAAGCGCTCGGCGTTGATCGGTGCTGAACGGGCCGCCGCCGACCGCACCGCATTCGCGCGCGACCGCGCGCGGGTCCAGCACTCCGCTGCCCTGCGCAGGCTGGCCGACAAGACCCAGGTCGTCGGTCCTCGCGACGGTGACACTCCGCGCACCCGGCTCACGCACTCGATGGAGGTCGCGCAGATCGGCCGCAGCATCGCGGAGGGAATCGGCGCCGACGCCGACGTCGTGGACCTCGCGGGACTCGCCCACGACATCGGGCACCCGCCGTATGGGCACAACGGAGAGCGCGCCCTGGACGCGGTGGCGGCGCCGTGCGGAGGATTCGAAGGGAACGCGCAGAACCTGCGCATCCTGACGTGCCTGGAGCCCAAGGTTCTCTATCCGGACGGCACGAGCGCCGGCCTGAACCTCACCCGCGCCGCCCTCGACGCGACGCTCAAATATCCGTGGACGCGGCCGTCTCCGGGCGCGAAGTTCGGCGCGTACGACGACGACGTCGAAGTGCTGACGTGGGTGCGGGAGGGCGCGCCGGATCGCCGCAAATGCCTCGAGGCGCAGATCATGGACTGGTCCGACGACGTCGCGTACTCGGTGCACGACGTCGAGGACGGCGTCATCGACGGCCGAATCGACCTGCGGGTGCTCGGCGACGCGGACGCAGTGTCCGCGCTCATCGAACTGGGCATGCGCGAATTCTCCGATCTCGTCCCCGACGAACTCACCGAAGCAGCGAAACGATTGTCGGAGATGCCCGTCGTGATCGACGTCGGAACCTTCGACGGCACCCTGGCCAGTTCCGTCGCTCTCAAACGCCTCACCAGCGAACTCGTCGGCCGATACGCCACCGCCGCGATCCTGGGAACGCGGGAGGTCACCGGTGACCAACCCGTCACGAGATACGACGCCGACCTGGTGATTCCGCCCGTGGTCGCCGCCGAGGTGGCGTTGCTCAAGACGATGGCGCTGCAGTTCGTCATGTCCGACCGCGTGCACCGCACCCGGCAGGAGGCGCAGCGCGAGCGGATCCACCGCGTCGCGGAATGGCTGCTGCGGACGGCGCCGGTGGGCCTCGATCCGTTCTTCGCCGCGGCGTGGAAAGACGCACCCGACGACGCGGCGCGGGTGCGCGTGGTGGTCGATCAGATCGCGTCGTGCACCGAATCCCGGCTCGAGCGCATCGACCGGGACAGCCTCGCCGCGCAGGCCAGCTGGGGGTAGCGCCGCGACGCGGGACCACCGCTGCGGGCCGCGGCGGCCGAGCGGCTTAGAATCGACGTCGTGGCCGGCCGAATTTCAGACAGAGACATCGCGGCCATTCGCGACCGCGCCCGCATCGAAGACATCGTCGGTGAATACGTCGCACTCAAGCGAGGCGGCGCCGACTCCCTGAAGGGGCTGTGCCCGTTCCACGACGAGAAGTCGCCGTCGTTCCACGTGCGGCCCAACCACGGGCACTTCCATTGCTTCGGGTGCGGGGAGGGTGGCGACGTCTACTCGTTCCTGCAGAAGATCGAACACGTCAGTTTCGTCGAAGCCGTCGAGCAACTCGCGGAGCGCGTGGGCTACACCCTCAACTACGAAGGCGGCGGGCCGTCGGTCCAGCGCGACCGCGGTACCCGTGCCCGCCTCGTCGCCGCGAATGCCGCCGCCCAGGAGTTCTACGCCGAGCAACTGCGCACCCCGGGTGCCCAGGCGGCGCGCGACTACCTCACCGAGCGCAACTTCGACAGCGCCGCCGCCGAGACGTTCGGCTGCGGCTTCGCGCCCGCCGGATGGGACCTGCTCACCAAGCATCTTCTCGGTCGGGGGTTCGAGTTCGCAGAACTCGAGGCGGCCGGACTGTCGCGGGAGGGGCGCCGCGGACCCATCGACCGGTTCCACCGGCGACTGTTGTGGCCGATCCGCAATCTCTCCGGTGACGTCATCGGGTTCGGGGCGCGACGGCTGTACGACGACGACCAGATCACCGCGAAGTACATGAACACGCCGGAGACGCAGCTGTACAAGAAGTCTCAGGTGCTGTTCGGGTTGGACCTCGCGAAGCGCGAGATCGCCAAATCACACCAGGCGGTGATCGTCGAGGGTTACACCGACGTCATGGCCATGCATCTCGCCGGCGTGAAGACCGCCGTGGCCGCGTGCGGAACCGCCTTCGGCGACGAGCACCTGGCCATGCTGCGCCGCCTGCTCATGGACGACAGCTATTTCCGCGGCGAGGTCATCTACACCTTCGACGGTGACGACGCCGGCCGAGCCGCCGCGATGAAAGCATTCGAGGGCGACCAGAAGACGGCGGCGAAAACCTACGTCGCCATCGCCCCCAAGGGCATGGATCCCTGCGAACTCCGGCAGGAGTCCGGTGACGGCGCCGTGCGCGATCTCGTCGCCCGCAGGACTCCGATGTTCGAGTTCGTGGTGAAATCCATTCTCTCCGAACACAATCTGGACAACGCGGAGGGAAGAGTCGAGGCGCTGCGCCGCTGTGTTCCGGTGGTCGCACAGATCAAGGACCGCACCCTGCGCGACAACTACTCGGTGCAACTCGCGCACTGGGTGGGCTGGGACGACATTCCCGCTGTGCGGCGCCGGGTGCAGGACGAAGCCCGGCGCGGTGCCCGCGCACCGGAAACGAAGTCCCGGGCCGGAGCCACCGTGGCGCCCCAGGCGCCCGCGTCGGCGTTGCGCCGGCCCCGCCCGAACGACCCGTCCCTGTGGCCGCAACGCGACGCGCTCAAGGCCGCCCTCCAGTACCCGGGCATTGCCGGCACCGTATTCGATTCGCTGCCCAAGGAGACCTTCACCGATCCGGCGTACGCAGCGGTCCGTACAGCGGTCGCTGCCGCGGGCGGCACCGGTTCGGGTATGGGTGGCGGCGAGTGGGTCGACGCGGTCGGCCGGGCAGCGAAGGACCCCGTCGCGCATTCGCTGGTGATGGAACTCGCAGTCGAGCCGATACCGGCCGAGGAAGACCGCATTCCGCGCTACATCGGCGGCGTGCTGGCACGCCTGCAAGAAGTGTGGGTGGGGGAGCAGGTCGCGGAACTGAAGTCGAAGTTGCAGCGCATCTCGCCCGCCACCGAATCGGACGAGTTCCACGCGCTGCTCGGCGACCTCATGGCACTCGAGCAGTACCGGCGGAGCTTGCTCGACCAGGCCATCGGCGATACGAGCGGCGACGGCCTGGCCGGCTGAGCAGCTACTTCTTGAGCTGATCCCGCGGGATCATGATCGTCGTGTGCTCGTCGATCGGCTTCATCGGCTCGAGCTTCGGTTGAGGACTCAGCGAGTCGGCGAGCTTCTGCCGTCCCACCTCGATCGCCTTCTTGGTGACCGGGCTCCCCGCCACCGCCCTCGCGGTCTTGCTGATCTGCTCGTATCGGGCACGACCCGCTTTGGTGCCGAGCACATAGCCCGCTGCGACTCCGACCAACAAACCCATCAATGTGCTGTCCTTCCACCCGTGGCTGCGCGTCTGTTCCATCCTGCCTGATCTTGGCCCGGACGCGCACTGTGCAGGCGATTTGGCACCGCGGCGGGTTGAGCGCTATGGTTTTCCACGCACCGGGGGAAACCGCGGAGCACCGCAGGACAATCCCCTGTAGCTCAATTGGCAGAGCATTCGACTGTTAATCGAACGGTTGCTGGTTCGAGTCCAGCCGGGGGAGCGCTTGAAATCCTCCCACCCTCACAGGGTGGGAGGATTTTTCGTTTGTGGCCTGGGGCACCGGTCGGTGTGACGGTCGTGACATGGCGGAGTCACCCCGTCTCGATTCGACGGTGCCACCCCAGGTACCATTCCGAAGCGCTGTCCGATGCGGCAGTGTTCTGCGGCGACCCGTCGCCGCGGAGGGGCGGTAGCTCAGTCGGTTAGAGCCGTGGACTCATAATCCATTGGTCGCGGGTTCGAGCCCCGCCCGCCCCACCTCAGACCGCGTCGAGGACCGGTTGCTCGACTGCCTCGAAACCGTTCCCGTCCTGATCGCGGAACGTGAACATCGGTGGTACGCCGTCCCAGAGGAGCAGTTCACCGACGACGACGTCGCGCTCCCGTAGTTGCGTGTGCAGCGCTGCGGTATCGGACGTGGTGAGCCTGATTCCGGTCTCGATGCCCGCAGGAGTGCCGTCGCCGGCAGGAACCAGTGCGATCGTTGTGCGAGCATCCGGTGGCGCGACGATGATCCAGCGACCCCCGAGTTGTTCGAGCGGTACGTCCATTCGTGTCTCGAAGCCGAGTGTGTCGACGTAGAACGCGAGTGCGCGGTCTTGGTCGGTGACCGGTACCCCGATCGTCATCACGTCGATGAATGCGCTCCCGGTCTTTTCCATGATCAGGTCCTTCATCTCGGAAACGTTGTCGAGTGGGTCGACTCGTCGCCGTGGTGGAACTCATCGCGAGTCGAGCCCGGCGCACCGAGATGCGACTATCGGCGTTGTTCCCACTCGGCTCGGCTGAGGGAGTACTCGACGTCACCGTGTTCGGATCCTTCGATCGGCTCCGCCCAGTCCCCGGTGAAGCTTCGTACGAACAGCAGACCTGCCTTTTCCAGCACGCGCCGGGAGCGCGTGTTGACCGCCATCGTGTTCGCGGTGACCCGCTCCACTCCGAGGTCGCTGAACCCCTTGTCGATCAGAGCCCGCGATCCCTCCGTGGCTACGCCCTTGCCCCAGGCGGCCCTGTTCAGGCGGTAGCCGAGCTCGACTACGGCGGAGCGATGGTCATCCAGGGGGCGGAACTCGAACCAGCCCAGGAAGATTCCGGTGGCCCTCTCGTCCGCTGCCCAGTAGCCGCGGGTGCCGAAGCACGGGTACTCGTGCAAGAGCCGTGGCAGTGTCTGCGTTCGGACAACTTCGAGGCTCGCGGCGCGGCCGCCGTTGATGAAGCGCATGACGTCGGGGTCGTTGTCGAGTGCTACGAGGTTGCCGGCATCGGTGCCGGTGAAGGGACGCAGCACCAGCCGCCCGGTTTTCAGGAAGACATCCATGTCCGCGATCCTCACACGAGCGGCCGTGCGGGTTGGGGGATCAACTGTCCGTGGACTCCGGGCACTCGGCGGGACCCGCCGTGAGTGCCGCGTTGATCGTCCGGGCGGCATCGCCGAGCGCGGCGAACTGGCCGGGAGTGAGAACGTCGACGACGAGACGACGCGCCTCCCGGACGTGGCCCGGCGCGGTCTTTTCGAGCTTCGCAAGTCCGGCATCGGTGAGCCACGCTTCGGCTCGCCGACCGCCGCGGACGGTGCAGCTGCGCCGCTCGACCCATCCCGACCGCTCGAGTCTGGTGATCGCGTGGGACAGGCGGGACAGTGAGCCCTGTGCCAACGGGGCCAGCTCGCTGAGAATCAGGGTGCGGTCCGGCGCCTCGGCCAGCACGGCGAGGATGTGGTACTCGAACGAATTCATCCCCGCGTCTCGCTTGAGCTGCGCGTCCATGGCGGGGGGAAGCGTCGACAGCAGTTCGACGAGGGATACCCAATCGCGCAGTTGGTCCGGTGACAGCCAGAGAGTCTCGTCATCGCCGGAGGAAGCGGATGCGCGGGTGTTTTCGACGCTCACACGAACACCGTACCCGACGTGTTGAACATTCAAGTCGTCGCGTGTAACGTCCGACTTGAACATTCAAGTCCGTAACTCTCGGGAGAAATCATGCACCTACTCCGTATCGACGCCAGCATTCAAGGCGACCGCTCCGCAAGCAGCGCGTTGGCCGATCTCGTTCTCGATCGGGTCACCGCTGCGCACCCCGCGGTTCCCGTCGTCCGGCGGCACCTCGGTCAGGACCCCCTGCCGTCCGACGCCTGGGGAAATGCCCTGGCCGGAAGTGCCACGCCGGAACAGGATCGCAACGAGCGGCAGCGCCATGCACTCGCCCTCGCAGAGCGACTCGCGACCGAGTTGCAGCAGGCTACGGCAGTCGTTCTGGCGTTCCCGCTCTACAACTACGGCGTCTCACAGCACGTGAAAGCATGGATCGATCTCACCGTGGTCGGCGCCGAGCACGGCGTTCGGCTTCTCGACGGCACGCCCACCGTCCTGGTCGTCACACGCGGCGGTGCGTACGGACCCGGGACTCCGCGCGACGGCTGGGACCACAGCACCGGCTACGCACGTCGGATTCTCGTCGACCACTGGGGTGCGGACCTCACGATCGTCGAGCGCGACTTCACCCTCGTCGGCGTGAACCCCGCCCTCGACGAGTTCACCGAGACAGCGGTGACGATGCGCAAAACCGCGGAGGAGTCGGCGATCTCGGCCGGCGAGTCCCTCGCCGCCCGGCACGCCGCCTAGCCGGTACGCCTCCGGGTCCGAGGCCCCGCATGGCCCGTGACTTGTGCACGACCGTCAATCGAGGCAGAACTCGTTACCTTCGGGATCGGTCATCACGATGTGTCCGGCGTCGAGTGGGGGAGCGGGCTCGTGGCGTCGAACCCGCTCGGCTCCGCGGGCCACGAGCCGCTCGGCTTCCTTCTCCAACAGCTCCATTCGGGCGTCGCCGTCCGTTTCGGGTGCCGCTCGAACGTCGAGATGCACTCGGTTCTTGACCTGCTTTCCTTCCGGAACTCGCTGGAAGAACAGTCGTGGTCCGGCTCCCTCGGGATCGACGACAGCGGACGCGTCGTTGTGGTGTTCCGGTGGCACTCCCATTGCTTCGAGTGCTTCCTCCCAGGACGCGAAACCCGGGGGCGGGGCCTGCACCTCGTAGCCGAGGACGTCGGCCCAGAACTGGGCGAGTTTTGCGGGATCACCGCAGTCGAAGGTGATCTGGATGTCGCGGGCCATGTCAGCCCACCTCCTGTCGAGTCGAACGGCGGGTGTGCAGATAGAGGTCGCGGAGCAGGCACACCTCCGAGAGGTGATGGATCAGCTCGCGGTTGATGTGCAGAACCAGGGTCGCCATCGGGTAGTCGGCGTACGGACCCTCCGCCTCCCCGCAGGGGCGGAACAATCCCTCTTCCCCGAGCGATTCGACACCGGCGGCCCAGGTCGCGTATTCCGCGTCGAGTTGGGCGAGCGCCTCGTCCGCGGTCGCGGCGTACTCGAACGAGGCGTAGTCGGTGGGTGCCCGTCCGAAGTGCGACGCGTTGCGCATCGCGAGTACTCCGACGATGACGTGGCCGAGGCGCCACGCGATCGTCGTGAACGGCGGCGGGTCCGGCTCCGGAAATGCGAAGTCGATCGTCATGGCGCCGCTGCCGGCCTGCACGGGTGCGGTGCCGGTGCCTCGCGGGCGCACGTTCCAGCAATCGGGAGCGGGTTCCCAGAAGTACTCCTCGTCGGTGAGTCCGTCGAGGCGACTGCGTACCGGGGTGGCGAGCTGGTCTCGCAGGAGAGAATTCCAGTGTCGGTCCGTCATGGGTACAAGCGTCCCCCACATTCCGGACAGGATCGTTCCGTGATCGTGCGACGATGGAAATCGTGACCGTCGAGGCGACGACCGAACGGGTGCTGCGGTTGCTGGCGCTGCTGCAGAGCCGGCCGTCCTGGACTGCCGCGGACCTCGCGGTGGAACTGAGGGTCACCGACCGGTCGGTGCGCCGCGACGTGGAGCGGTTGCGGGCACTGGGGTATCCCGTCCGCGCCACCGCAGGCGTCGGCGGCGGTTACCAGCTCGGCGCCGGAACACGATTGCCTCCGTTGCTCTTTCACGACGAAGAGGCAATTGCGACAGCGGTCTCGTTGCGGCTGGCGTCGGGAAGCACGATCACCGGATCGGCCGAGGCGTCGCTGCGGGCGCTCGCGAAACTGGACCAGGTCATGCCGCCGCGACTGCGGGCGGAGGTGCGGGCGGTGTACGGGGCGATGGAGACCTTGGTGGGACCCGACATCGAGATCGACGCCGACACGCTGATGGTTCTGGCCCGGGCCTGCCGCGACGCGGTGCGCGTGCGGTTCCGGTACACCGATCGTGACGGGGAGGGCCGGGAACGCACGACCGAACCGGTGCGCTTGGTCGTCGCCGGCCACCGCTGGTATCTGATGGCCTGGGACATCGACCGCGACGACTGGCGTACCTTCCGGCTCGACCGGATGGGCGACGTGACGGCGACGACCTGGCGGTTTCGCCCGAGGGACTACCCGGACCCGATTTCATACGTGCAACGCGCCGTCACCGAGGCGCCCTACCGATATCTTGCGCGCGTGCGGGTGCATGCCCCCGCCCGCCGGGTCCGGGAGCTGGTGCCGCCCCAGGTCGGCCGCGTCGACGACGAGCACGACGGTTGGTGTGTGCTCGTCGTCGGCGGGCAGGACCTGGATTGGCTCGCCATGCACGTCGCGCGACTGGGTTTCGACGCCGTGGTCCTGGAGCCTCCCGAATTACGGGAGGCGGCACGGACTCTCGCGCAGCGACTCTCGGCGATGGCGACTGCTCCGGAGTGAACCCGACCGGCGGAGTCGGTGGGCTCGGTGGTTCGACACCTCAGTCGACACCACCGCGGATCCAGTTCTGGATCCGCCAGATCACGTTGTACAGATTCCACGGGGCGACGTGGTAGGTGTCCCACTCCTGGCCCACATAGGCGGTCCACTCGGGGATCCGGCCACAGCAGATCCGGTGACCGAACACGGTGAACAGGGTGTTGCAGAGTGCAGCGCGCATCAGGTTTCTCCTGACTCGGGGCGGCCCCGGGCCGGGGCTAGCCTTGGTGCTGCGCGTTGTGCATGGACGCGACAGTACGCGGTGCTACCGACATGAAAGGGGCGGGGGGGGGGGGGGGCGGCGGCCGCGGCTCGACTGCCGGTGTTCGCTATTCCGCTCGGTACTCCACGACGGGATCGCCGAGAGCATCGGTGGTGGTGTACGCGGGGCCGAAGTACTCCTGGACACCGTTGGTGACCTGGTTGACCCGTGCGCCCCCGGCACCGGAGTGATCGTCCTCGGAGAACCGGAACGGCACGAGGTTCGGTCCTGTGAAGTCGCTCGACCGGACGGCCTCGACGATCGATTCGCGGGTGGGATTCTCACCCGCGGCTTCGAGCGCCTGAACGAACGTGTGCGCCATCGACATCCCGTAGACGACGTTGCCGTCGAACTCGGCGTCGTTGTTGTACTTGGTGTTGATCTCCCGGAACTTGGTGGTCCACTCGTCGTCTTGGCTGAAGTGCGACGGCAGGTAATTGGTGCTGAGCAATCCCTCCGCGAGCGGGGCTGCGTCACCGAGGGTCTTGGACAGGGTCAGGTAATCGCCACCGACCGAGGCGGTGGTCCACTGCGGCCGGAATCCGAGTCGGCCCGCGGTGCCGATCGCGAGGGCGGTGAAGCCGGGAATCGTTGCGAGCATGACGACCTCGCAACCCGCGGCCTGGAGCGCACCGATCTGCGGAGCGACGTTGGTGTTGCTGGTGGCGTAGAACTGTTTCTCGACCACCGCGTCGGCACCGACGATCTGCTCGACTCCCGCCAGGTAGTCGCCACCCAGGTCGTCGTCCTGCCCGAGGGTGCACACCTTCTTGCCGGGGAGGTTGTCCTTCACGTACTGCGCCATGATCTTTGCTTCGACGGTGTAGTCGGCGTTGAAGCCGAACGTGTTCGGGTATTTGTCCGGCTGATTCCAGATCCGCGAACCGGACGCGACGAACAGGTCGGGAACATTGTTGGTGTTGAGGAAGTCGAGCACTCCGGAATGGGTGGGTGTCCCGAGACCGCCGAGCAGCGCGAACACGCGGTCCTGCAGCACCAGTTCGCGCACGACCTGCTGGGTGTTGGACGGGTTGTAGCCGTCGTCGAGTGCCTTGTACTCGATGGTGCGGCCGTTGACGCCGCCTTGTTCGTTGACGTAGTCGAAGTACGCCTGGGTGGCGGGAGGGATCTTCGAGTAACCGGCGGCGGCCGGCCCGGTCAGTGGCATGTGGGTGCCGACCAGCACCGAGGTGTCGGTGACACCGGTGGTGTCTCCTTCACCCGAGGCCCCTGTCGACGCGGTGCTGCCGCTGCCGCACGCGGCAAGCGTCACGGCCGTCGTCGCAACGAGAGCGACGAGGGAAAGTTTTTGTCGCCGACCTGTTTTCATATGCTGGCCTCTGCTTTCGGTGGGGTGGAGACGGAAGTGGAATCGGGACCGCGCCCGTGTCGTGGCTTACCGGTGCGCGGCCGGAGACGGCGGACTGCTGCGCTGAACAGACCTTGGAGGCCGGCGGGCGCGAGCATCACGATGAGGATGACGGCGACGCCGAAGACCGCGATCGCGAGGTTGCCGTCCAGACGTTCGGCGAGGGACGGGGACAGTTCGAGCGTGTCGGTGAGGGCGGCTACGAGTGCGGGGAGCACGACCAGAAGCACCGCGCCCCATACGGCGCCGAGAAGAGAGCCGAGCCCGCCGATCACCACGCCCATCAGCAGGAACAGGGAGAAGGTGACACCGAACGCGCCCGGGGACGCGCTCTGGGAGACCATGGCGAGGACACCGCCGCCGAGGCCGGCGGCACCGGCACTCACCACGAATGTGGTGATCTTGGTGCGGGCGACGTCGATACCCGCGAGGCGAGCGGCGATCTCGTCGTCGCGCACGGCCTGCATGCGGCGGCCGAAGTCTCCGGCGATGAGATTCGACAGCGCGAGCACAGTGAGGGCCGCGGCGACCACGGCGATCATGGCCTGCCACTGTTCGACGGTGAACGCCGCTGCGATGCTGCTCGGCGGTCCCTCCACATACGCCCACAGTCCTTGGTCGCCGCCGAGCACACTGGAGAACGTGGTGGTGATCGACGGGATCACGACGACCAGCGCGAGCGTCAAGCCCGCCAGGTAGGGGCCGTGAAGCCGTGCGGCGGCAGCCCCGACGACGATCCCGACGACGGAGGTCACGAGCACGGCAGCGACGAGCGGCACGAGCAGCACCGAAATCCCGGTGACCCCGGCGTCGCCCATCGCGTTGGAGGTCAGCGCGAACGAGTATGCCCCGCACGCCATCAGCGCTCCGTGCCCCAGCGAGAGCTGACCGTTGCGGCCGATGAGCACTGTCAGCCCGGCTGTCGCGCACAGATAGGCCGCGATGGTCGCCAACTGGTAGTTCCGGAAGGGGGGCAGTACGAAGATGATCGCGATGACGGCGACGGCGATACCGGCCACCACCGCGGCGCGCACGGCAAACGAATCGAAGCGGGAAGTGTGCATGGTCAGACCTGCCTGGCGGCGACGCCGGAGAAAATGCCTTGGGGCCGCAGCAGAAGCACCGCCAGCAGCATCAGAAGTACCGCGATCGGCGCGATGCTTCCACTGAGGTAGCCGCTGACGAAACTCAGCAGCAACCCTGTCGCGAGCCCGCCGAGCACCGCGCCCACGGGGCTGTCCAAACCGCCGATCACCGCTGCGGTGAAGGCGAAGATGAACACGAGATCGACTGCGTGCGGGTTGAGCCCGAGTTCGGTGGGTACGACGAGCAGGGCCGCGAGCCCGCCGACTGCGCCGGCCAGAGCCCACCCGAGGGTGAGCATCGCCGAGACCTTCACCCCGAGCAGTCGCGAGACGTCCGGAGCGAACGCCGAGGCCCGCATCTTCAGGCCGAGATCGGTACGGGTGAACAGCAGGGCGAGGCCGATGACCACGACACCCACCGCAGCGAAGACGAACACGTCGTACGGAGACAGCAGCGGAACCGTCCCGACCCGCAGCGGGTCGCGGCTGAACGGCAACTGCATGGGACGGAAGTCGTTGCCGTAGATCATGCCGAGTACGGCGTGGATCACCATCACGAGGCCCAGCGCGACGATCACCGCGGCTAGTGGGCGGCTGTGGTCGAGGCGGCGGATCAGCACTCGCTCGACGAGGGCACCCAGGAGGAAGCCGCTCACGACGGCGGCGAGCAGTCCGTACCAGTACGAACCGGTCGCCGACGTCACCGAATAGGCGATGTAGGTGGTGGCCGCAGCCATCGCGCCCTGCGCGAAGTTGATCACGCGGGTACCGCGCCAGATCAGCACGAGCGCGAGTGCGAACGCTGCGAAGACGGCACCGCGCGCGAGACCGTCCACGGTGAGAAACAGGAATCTGTCCATCGGTTGCTCCTCAGAAGCCCAGGTACGCGGTGCGGAAGTCGCTGTCCATGACGAGTTCCGCGGCCGAGGTGGCGACGACGACGCGGCCCAGTGCCAGCACGATCGCCTGGTCGGCGATCGGAAGCGCACTGTGCACGTTCTGCTCGACGAGGACCACCGTCAGGCCGGTGCGGTCCCGCAGGTCGCGCAGGACCGACATGATCAGGTCGACGATGCGCGGCGCGAGACCGAGCGAGGGTTCGTCGAGCAGGAGCAGCGAGGGCCGCGCGACCAGGGCCCGGCCGATCGCGAGCATCTGCCGTTCGCCGCCGGAGAGTTGATGGCCGCTGCTGGTCCGGCGCCGGGCGAGGGGCTCGAACATCTCGTACATCTCGGCAATGGCGCGAGTGGTGTCGGCACGGTCCTTGCGCCACAGTCCGCCGAGACGCAGATTTTCCTCGACGGTCAGTTCGCCGATCACGCCGCGACCTTCGGGCACGTGGGCGACCCCGTGGTGCACGAGTTTCTCCGTCGGGACACCGAGCACGGACGTCCCCGACACGCTGATCGAACCCTGGACCGCCGGCAGCATTCCCGACAGTGCCCGCAGCAAGGTTGTTTTCCCGGCGCCGTTGGCGCCGACGACAGCGGCGATGGTGCCGGACGGGACGTCGAAGCTCACCTCGTGCAGGACCGGTACGGGACCGTATCCGCCCGTGAGGTTTTCGATCCGGAGCAAAGGGGCTGTCACGCTGCCTCTTTTCCGCCGAGGTAGGCCGCCGCGACCAGCGGATCGGCACGGATCTCGTCGGGGGTCCCCGCGGCGATCACCTTGCCGAAGTCGAGCACGACGATGTGGTCGCACACCGACATGATCAGGTCGACGTTGTGTTCGACGAGCATCACCGAACGCGATCCGTCGCCGCGCGAAGGCAGTTGGCGGATCAGAGTCCCCAACTCCTCGATGTCGTTGCTGTCGAGGCCGCCCGCCGGTTCGTCGAGAAGAAGCAATGTGGGATCGGAGATCAGAGCGCGCGCGAGCGCGACCTTCTTGGCGACCGCGTAGGGGAGTGCCGGCGGGAGTGCCTGTGCGTACTCTCCGATCCCGAACTCGTCGAGCAGTGTCGCGGCGGAACTGCGGGCGGCGAGCTGGGTGCGGGCGCCGTACGGCAACCCGAGCAGGCTGGTGACGAACGACGCGCGGTGCGACACCGACGCTCCTGCGGCGACATTTTCGAGAACGGTGAGCCCACCGAAGAGCCCGAGTCCCTGCAGGGTGCGCGCCACTCCATGCCGGACGAGGCGGTGAGGGGCGGGGCGTACCGGCCGGCCGTCGAGGGTCAGTGTCCCGGCGTGCGGGCGCAGGAACCCGCAGACGACGTTGAACAACGTCGTCTTGCCTGCGCCGTTCGGTCCCATGACGCCGACGACCGAGCTGGCCGGCACCTGGAGCGACACGTTCTCGAGTGCGACGAGGCCACCGAAACGGACTTCGATGCCCTCGAGACGGAGGCGGTCCGGAGGTTCACTCGGGGTAACGATTGATTGCACAGCGGGTGCACTTTCTCTCGGGCCTTCTCCGGCCTTTCGGGCGTTCTGCCGGGTCTCGGTGAGATCGACGTCACTTTTCAGCGACAGGTTACAACACTCCGAGTGTATGTTCCTACTGTCCGGAGGGATCGTTTTCGAGAGAGGAGTCGTGACGGTGGTCGTACCCATCGCCGGGACCCCGGGCCGGCTCGAGGGCCGGGTCGCGGTAGTGACCGGGAGCAGCCGGGGAATCGGATTCGGAATTGCCGAACGTCTCGTGGCGGAGGGCGCACGGGTGGTGCTCACGGCGCGCTCGCCGGAGCCTCTCGCCGAGGCGGTCACAGCACTGGGAACCGATGTCGCGTGCGGCGTGGCCGGCAAGGTGCACGATTCCGCGCATAGGGACGACACGATCGCCACGGCCGTCGACCGCTTCGGCAGAGTCGACATCCTCGTCAACAACGCCGGCACCAACCCCGTCTACGGGCCCCTGTCCGATCTCGACCTCGACGCTGCCCGCAAGATCCTCGAGGTGAACGTGCTCGGTGCCCTCTCGTGGACGCAGCGCTTCGCCAAGGCGGCCACCGAAGGTGGTGCGGTCGTGAATATCTCGTCGGTGTCCTCGTTCTCCCACGCGCCGGGAATCGCGTTCTACGGCGTCAGCAAGGCGGCGCTCAACCAGCTCACCCGGTCTCTCGCCGCCGAACTCGGACCGACCATCCGCGTCAACGCCGTCGCACCCGCCGTCGTGAAGACGCGGTTCGCGGCCGCGCTCTACGAGGGACGGGAAGAGCAGGTTGCGGCGCGATATCCGATGCGACGGCTCGGTGTGCCGTCGGATGTGGCGTCGGCGGTCGCGTACCTCGTGTCGGACGATGCCTCCTGGGTCACCGGCCAGGTCTTGTCGGTGGACGGTGGCGGGCTCACGGTCCCGTCCGCATGAGAGTCGGTGCGCACCGCTTCGTGCGGCCGGCAAGCACCCTCGTAGGCACTGGCAGAATGCAGCACAGCAGTACACGAACGACGCAAGTGAGGAATCGGTAGTGACCAGCACCTCGGACGGGCGGACCGCACGCGGGGAGCGCACCCGGCGCGCCGTGATCGACGCGCATATCGCCCTGATCGAGGCGGGAGAACTCAAGCCCACCGGCGCGCAGATCGCGGAGCACGCGGGTATTTCCCTGCGCTCGCTGTGGGCCAACTTCAGCGATCTGGAAACGCTGTTCGGAACCACCGGTGCCGAACTGCTCAGTCGCCAGGACGCGATGTTCGTACCGGTGCCGCCCGACCTCGACCTTCCGCAGCGGGTGGACAAATTCTGCGCGCAGCGCGCGAGACTGCTCGAGTTCATCGCTCCGTACGCGCGCGCGGCGGGGTTGCGGGAGCCGTACTCGCGGGAACTCCGGACCAATCGGCTGCGGCACATCGGGCGCGTGACGGACGAAATCGAGGCGCTGTTCGCCCGAGAACTGTCGCCTCTCCCGTCGGCGCGTCGTACGCAGGCGGTCCAGGCGCTCGGAATCGCCAGCACGTGGGCGTCGTGGTCGGTGCTGCGCGACGAATACGGCCTTGCAGTTCCCGACGCCACGGCTGTGATGCGCCAGACGGTCGCAGCGCTCCTGGCCGCTGCCGTGCACGCTTCTCTCGGTTAGTGCGGCACACGCGGGCGGCGCGTCGGTGTCACTCCAGCAGAGATGCCACAACCTGATCCGCCGCATTGCGATGCCCGGCGGCGTTGGGATGCAGGGGGATCGCTTCGGCGACGGGCGACAAGCCTTCCATCCACCGGTTGTCGGGATCGGCGCACACATCGTGCCCGACCGTCGATCCGGTCAGATCGACGAACTCGGCACCCGATTCCTGCACCTGCTGACGCATGGCACTGTTCAACCGGTCCAACTTGTTCTGGAGATAGGTCGCGTCCTCGGGCCACAACCGCTGCTCCGGGAAACATCCGCCGTCGCGGACAGCCGTGGGATAGCCGACGAAGACGATCTTCGCATCCGGTGAGCGTT
This sequence comes from Rhodococcus sp. 7Tela_A2, assembly GCF_049311045.1. Taxonomy (NCBI): domain Bacteria; kingdom Bacillati; phylum Actinomycetota; class Actinomycetes; order Mycobacteriales; family Nocardiaceae; genus Rhodococcus; species Rhodococcus sp. 7Tela_A2. Next base: position 18,414 of record NZ_JAXION010000080.1, read on the forward strand.
GCCGGATCTCCGCGGTGATCGTTTCGTAGCGGGGGACGAAGGCGTCGATCGCGGCGTCGACGCGGTCGGCGCCACCGGCGGTGTTCGTCGCCGCGCAGGACTGCCCATTGGGGGGTGGCAGCAGATTGATGCAGCCCGCGGCGAGTTGGACGAGTCCGATGTCGTTGCCGCCGATGCCCACGGTCACCAGGTCGGTGTCCGGCGTCAGCGCCTCGTACTGGGGTGGGACACCCACGCCGCGGAACGTCGCCTGGGACTCTGTCAAATGGCCGCTGACCGCACCTCCGCACGAGACGTCGACGAAACGAGAGACATTGAGTACCTCTGCGACCAGGGTCGGATAGTTGCTGCCCGACCGTCCGCATTCCTCCGACACCGTGGGCGGAATACCGGGACCGGAGGTGAACGAATCCCCGAGCGCAACATACGAATCGTAGAGCGGGGTGGCCGTCGCGGGCTGGGATGCGGGTATCCACGTGACCAAAACCGCTGTGGTGGCGATGGATCCGAGGATTCCAGCGAGAGCGATGCCTGTGCGCACGGGACGACTCCGGTGTTGTCGGCTGTCGCTGGTATCGGCGACGTGTCTCGATGATGATCCGGCGGGGTCGCGGCGCTGTCAAGAGATTCCCGTCTGCCGGCCGGGCACAACCCGGCATCACGGCACGAACACCGTCGTGCTTGTCTGTCGGATGTGACGACGACGTGGGTGCGCGCGGCAATCGGAGTGGGTGCATGGGTCGCAACCTCGATCGGTGCGACCGGGATCGCGTTGCATTTCAGCCCGTCGTCGGCGCGAGTTCTCGTCCTCGCCGCGTCGGGCGCGCCCTATCTGATGGTGTGCGCGCTGTTCGGTGTCCTGGCGTTCTCGGCTCTCGGGAACCGGGCCGGAGTGGCGGTCGCGGGCCTGGTCGTCGTGGGTGCGGCGGCGACCCAAGCGCCGCTCTACATCGGTGACGCGGACCCCGCTGAAGGCCCTGTGGTGCACGTGATGCAGACGAACATCCTCTTCGGAGGGGTGGACGCCGCTGCCGTGGTGACCGAGGTACGCGACCGGAACATCGGACTGCTCACGGTCGACGAACTCTCGCCGGAGGCACTGGAGGCACTGGAGGCAGCGGGTCTCGGCACAGTGCTGCCTCACCGGCATCTCTCGCCCGGGCCGGCCGCGAACGGAACGGGGATCTGGAGCGCCTACCCGCTGTCCGACACCGTCGAGTACGACGGGTTCGTGATGAGCCAGGTCTCCGCGACGGCGGAGATTCCGGGCGCCGGGCCGGTCGGCGTCTACGCCTTCCATCCCGTGCCGCCCGTCGTCGGCACGGACGTGTGGGCCGACGAACTGTCCCGTCTGCACGACATTCTCGAGCAGGAACCCGGGACACGCCCGGCTGTCGTCGGCGCCGATTTCAATGCGACATACGATCATTCGCAATTCCGGGTATTACTGTCGGGCCGCTTCGGCGATGCCGCCGATCAGGTGGGTGCGGGGCATCTGCGCACCTACCCCACCGACAAAGGGATCCCGCCCGTGGTCGGCATCGACCACATTCTCGTCGCAGGTGGATCAGCGACCGAGGTGGAGACGGTAAGCGTGCCGGGATCGGACCATCGTGCGATGGTCGCGCAACTGCGTCTCGACGGCGTGCCCGAATAAGCCGCACGGGCTTCGAGGGAACGAAAAAAGAGGCGGCGCCGCCGTGGGGGCGGGGGCGCGCGTGAGGGTCGGCGCAGCACAGTTGTGTAGCGC
>NZ_JAXION010000081.1:0-20144 GCF_049311045.1 Rhodococcus sp. 7Tela_A2
GGGGGGGCGGGTCGCCGCCCGGGGGGGGGGGCTTACCCCCAACCCCCCCCCCCCGGGTGGTGTGCGGTGGGGGGGCTCTTTTCGGTATTTCCGGGCTTGCGGGGCCGTCGCCGACCCCGAACGGCACCCTGCGTCCGGACACTTCGGGTGTTGGGACGGCATCGGCGCAGGTCAGGGCATAAGTTCACCTATGTTGGCCCTTGGTGATTCCTTTACTTACTTTGGAGTAGGGTCGCTTGTCACGGGCACCACGTCGATGCGATAGAGTGGCGCAACCCACATCGGGAACGGGATCGAAGAGCGCGGAGGTAATCGTGGGCGTCGAGGTGTCCGTCGAGGGACTGACCAAGTCCTTCGGCTCGCAGCGAATCTGGCAGGACGTGACTCTGACCCTCCCTCCCGGTGAGGTGAGCGTGCTGCTCGGACCTTCCGGTACGGGTAAATCGGTATTCCTGAAGTCGCTGATCGGCCTGCTGCGCCCGGAGCAGGGCTCGATCATCATCGATGGCACCGACATCCTGCAGTGCTCGAGCAAGGAACTCTACGAGATCCGCAAACTGTTCGGCGTGCTGTTCCAGGACGGCGCGCTGTTCGGCTCGATGAACCTGTACGACAACGTTGCCTTCCCCCTGCGGGAGCACACCAAGAAGTCCGAGTCCGACGTTCGCAAGATCGTGATGAGCAAGCTCGAACTGGTCGGTCTGCTCGGCGCGGAAGACAAACTGCCCGGTGAGATCTCCGGCGGTATGCGCAAGCGCGCGGGCCTGGCCCGTGCGCTGGTGCTCGACCCCGAGATCATCCTGGTCGACGAGCCGGACTCCGGCCTCGACCCGGTCCGGACCACATACATCTCGCAGACTCTGATCGACATCAATGCCGAGATCGACGCGACTATCCTCATCGTGTCGCACAACATCAACCTCGCTCGCACGGTGCCCGACAACATCGGCATGCTGTTCCGCCGCCAGTTGGTGATGTTCGGTCCGCGTGAGGTGCTGCTGACCTCGGACGAGCCGGTGGTCAAGCAGTTCCTCAACGGCACGATGATCGGCCCGATCGGCATGTCGGAGGAGAAGGACGAGGCGCAGATGGCTCACGAGCAGGCGCTCGTCGACGCAGGTCACCACGCCGGCGGTGTCGAGGATGTCGAAGGCATCGTGCCGCAGATGAAAGCCACTCCCGGTATGCCGTTCCGTCAGGCCGTCGCGCGCCGGAAGGACCGTGTGCGGCAGATCCTGCACACGCTTCCGTCCGTCGCCCAGAGCGCGATCCTCGAATCGCTCGACGAAGACGACACGCCGATGGCCGCACCGGGACAGCACGGTCAGGCATCGGGATACCACGATGATCTCGATGCGGACACGCAGGTAATTCCCGTGTACTCCCCAGAGCAGCACGGTCAGCCGCAGGGCCAGAAGTAGGAGATTAGATGGGGGCTGGTAGCTCGCTGTTGCGTCCCGCGCACGGCGCACTCACCCAAGCCGGAAATATCGTCGAGCTTTTCGTCGACGTCGTGAGGAACACGTTCCGCCGACCGTTCCAGTTCCGCGAATTCATCGAGCAGGCGTGGTTCATCGCCAGTGTGACGATCCTGCCCACCGCGCTCGTGGCTATCCCGTTCGGCGCGGTCGTCTCGCTCCAGACCGGTTCGCTGATCAAGCAGCTCGGTGCCGAGTCGTTCACCGGCGCGGCCAGTGTGCTCGCGGTGATCCAGCAGGGCAGTCCGATCGTGACAGCTCTGCTGATCGCCGGGGCAGCGGGCTCGGCGGTCACCGCCGACCTCGGATCACGGACCATCCGGGAGGAGATCGACGCGATGGAAGTGCTGGGTATCAACCCGGTGCAACGTCTCGTCGTGCCTCGCGTACTGGCCATGGTGCTCGTGGCGCTGCTGCTCAACGGTCTCGTCTCCGTCGTGGGCATCGCAGGTGGTTACTTCTTCAACGTCGTCCTGCAGGGCGGTACACCCGGTGCGTATCTCGCGTCCTTCTCGGCGCTCGCCCAGCTACCCGATCTGTACGTCGCCGAACTCAAGGCAGCGATCTTCGGTCTCATCGCCGGCGTGGTCGCGTGCTACAAGGGCTTGCACCCAGGCCCCGGGCCGAAGGGCGTGGGGGAGGCAGTGAACCAGACCGTGGTCATCACGTTCCTGTTGCTCTTCTTCGCCAACCTGATCTTGACGATGGTGTATCTGCAGGTTGTACCTGCGAAGGGATCTTGACGCCATGACAATCTCGAAAGGCCGCGGAGATCTCGTCCTTCTCCGGGGTCGCAAAGTGCTGCGCGCTCCGCTGAACGTGCTCGATCGCGCCGGCGAACAGATGTCCTTCTATGCGCGTGCCGTCGCGTGGACACCGCGGACCATCACCCACTACCGCAAGGAAGTGCTCCGGCTGCTCGCCGAGGTCACCTTCGGAAGCGGCGCGCTCGCAGTCATCGGCGGCACGATCGGCGTCATCGCCATGATGTCGGGATTCACCGGCGTCGTGGTGGGGCTTCAGGGCTTCGCGGCGCTCGAGCAGCTCGGCTCCTCGGTGCTCACAGGCTTCCTGTCGGCGTACGTCAACACCCGCGAACTCGCACCGGTGGTTGCGGCGCTCGCGTTGTCTGCCACTGTCGGCTGTGGTTTCACCGCCCAACTGGGCGCGATGCGCATCAGCGAAGAGATCGATGCACTCGAAGTGATGGCCGTGCCGTCCGTCCCGTTCCTCGTGACGTCGCGCATGATCGCCGGTTTCGTGGCGGTCATCCCGCTCTACATCATCGGCCTGCTCGCGGCATACCTTGCGACGCGCGTGATCAGCACTCTGTTCAACGGCCAGTCCAGCGGGTCGTACGACCACTATTTCTACTTGTTCCTGCCACCCGCGGACGTACTCTATTCGTTCGGAAAAGTGCTGGTCTTCGCGTTCGTGCTCATTCTGATCCACTGCTACTACGGCTTCCACGCCAGCGGTGGCCCAGCAGGCGTCGGCGTAGCGGTAGGTCGGGCGGTCCGCACCGCCATCGTCACGATCGCCGTGCTCGACTTCTTCCTGAGCCTCGCGATCTGGGGCACGACGACGACGGTGAGGATTGCCGGATGAGCGAACCCACTTCGGTGCTGCGACGGCGCGTGCTCGGCCTGGTGTTCTTCCTCGTCGTGGGCTTGTTCCTGTATTTCACCGTGGCGGTCTACAACAAGACGTTCACCAAGATCGTGGAAGTCGACGTGCTCACCGACAGCATCGGAAACGCGCTTCCCCAGAACGCCGACGTCAAGGTTCGAGGCGTGAACGTGGGCGAGGTCCGCGGCACGAGTGCGGAAGAAGGCCGGGTCACGGCGCATCTGGCACTGAATCCCGACATGGTGGACAAGATCCCGTCCAACGCCACGGCCCAGTTGCTTCCCAAGACGCTTTTCGGCGAGCGGTACATCTCGCTGATCATCCCGGACGAGCCGGCCGACCCCGTGCAGCCCGGTGACGTGCTGATGCAGGACACCGGCCGACGCACCGCGGAACTGAGCGAAGTGCTCGACGGGCTTCTTCCGCTGCTCCAGGCGATTCCCCCGCAGGATCTCGCGAACACTCTCGGCGCCCTCGCGCAGGGCCTGAGCGGACGCGGCGAAACACTCGGCCGTACGGTCGACCAGCTCGAGCAGGTGTTCCGTGAAGTCAACGTCGAACTGCCGACGCTGCAGGAGGACCTGCGAGGACTCGCCGACTTCTCCCAGACCTACGCGGACGCGGCCCCGGACCTCGTCGACGCACTGGACAACCTGCGGACCACGGGCGGCACGGTGGTCGAGCAGCAGAACCAGATCCGGACACTGCTCGCCAGTGCCACCGGCGCGTCGTCGGTCACCGCGGATTTCGTCGACACGAACGCGAACTCGATCATCAGCCTGTCGGCCGATTCGAAGGAGGCGCTGCAACTGCTCGCCCGATACTCTCCGTCGTTCCCGTGCACGTTCAAAGGCTTCGCCGATGCGCTGCCCGCGGCGGCCGGAGTGCTCGCTGCGGACGACCCGTTCCCCGGTGTGCGCGCCAATATCCAGTTCACCAATCCCAAGGGGCGGTACCTTCCCAATCAGGACGAACCCCGGCTCCTCGACGACCGTGGTCCGGCCTGCTACCTCGACGTCACCGCGCCCGGACGGAAGTTTCCGCAGTACCCGGGCGGCTCGGTCAACGACGGGTCCTACCAGGTCCCCTCGCGTAATCCCGGGCCCGCGAACATTCCGATGTTCCCGGCACCCGAGGGCTCGGGTGTGCCGGACGCGGTGAGCGAGATCATCGGTACCTCGCCCGACACGACGTCGACGGTGTCCTACACCGGTTCGAACGCGGAGCAGGACACACTCGACGTGATCTACGGCCAGGCCGCCGGTATGGCACCGGAAGACGTACCCACCTGGACCACCCGGCTGGGTGCACCGGCGATGCGAGGGACGGAGGTGAGCATCGGATGAAAAGCCTTGTCGCCCCTTTGACCAAGCTCATCGTCTTCGCCCTCGTCACGATTGTCGCGACAGGCATCCTCGCGGCCACGATCGCCAGTGTCGGCGGTGGCGGCGGTACGAAGTTCCACGCGATCTTCTCCGACGTCACCTCGCTCAACGAGGGTGACGACGTGCGCATCGCAGGCGTGCGGGTCGGGCAGGTGGACAAGATCGCGATCGTCAACGACCGCGAAGCCCGCGTCACCTTCTCGCTCGAACAGCGCGACTGGATCCCCGCCGGTGCGACAGCGACGATCAGGTTCCGCAACCTGGTGGGTCAGCGCTACATCGCGCTCGCCGAGGGCGAGAGCAAACAGGGAATGAAAATGACGGCGGGCGAGACCATCCCGCTCGAACGGACCCGGCCGGCCGTCAACCTCACCACGCTGTTCGACGGGTTCAGACCGCTGTTCCAGACACTCAGCGCCGATGACGTGAACAAGTTGTCGTACCAGATCATCCAGGTCTTCCAAGGGGAGGCCGGTACCGTCAGCGACCTCGTGCGCAGCACCGCGAGCCTCACCAACACCATCGCGGACAAGGACAGGGTGATCGGTGCCGTGATCGACAATCTCAACACCGTCCTGGCGACGGTCGACGAGCGCGATCGGCAACTCGACTCGCTGCTCGTCAACACGCAGGCACTGGTCAGCGGTCTCGCCGCCGACCGCGACACGGTCGGTTCGGCGGTCCAGTCGCTCGCAGGTCTGACCGACGCGGTCTCGGACGTACTCGAACCGACACGCCCGTCGATCTCGCAGTCGATCACTGCCCTCGAACAGGTCTCCTCCACGCTCAACGCGAACCGTGACGATCTCGACAAGGTGCTCGAGACCCTTCCGGTCAAGTTGGAAAAGCTCGGCAGGGTCGCGAGCTACGGTTCGTGGTTCCAGTTCTATCTGTGCGGTATCGACATCGTGGCCGGCCCCGGATCGATTCCCTACCTGAACCTGCCGACGGGTCTCCCCACCGTGAACCAACCCATCTACACGAATGCGGCGCAGCGATGCACGCAGGACGGGATGCAGGAGTTGCAGGGACGATGAGTAAACGCCGCAGTCCGGCCGCAGCCGGTGCCCTGGGCATCGTCGTAATTCTGCTGGCCACAGTGTCCGCCTTCTTTCTCGGTTCGCTGCCGATCATCGGAGCGGGCGTCACCTACGAAGCCGAATTCAGCGAAGCCGCCGGTCTCAAGCCCAGCAACGAAGTACGCATTGCCGGGGTCAAGGTCGGCCAGGTCACCGGTGTCGAACTCGAGGGCGACCGCGTCGTCGTCTCCTTCAAGGTGCAGGACGCGTGGGTCGGCAACGACACGTCCGCCTCGATCCAGATCAAGACGATCCTGGGCCAGAAATATCTCGCCCTGGACCCGCGTGGCACCGAGGTCCTCAACGCCGACACACGCATCCCGATGGAACGCACGGTCGCGCCGTACGACGTGATCGAGGCGTTCTCGTCGGCAGCCACGACTATCGGCGAGATCGATACCGACCAGCTCGCTACCGGTTTCGAGGCACTTTCCGAGGCGTTCTCCGAAACTCCCGACGACTTCCGGGCGTCGCTCGACGGGGTGAGCCGGCTTTCGGAGACCGTCGCCAGCCGCGACCAGGAGCTGAAGAAACTGCTCGGCGCGACGAGCAACGTCTCGAAGGTGCTCGCGGACCGGAACGTCGAATTCAACCGGCTTCTGAGCGACGGCGCCTTGCTCGTCGCCGAACTGAACAACCGTCAGCAGGCGATATCCCAGCTCCTCGACGGAACCAAACGGCTCTCCACCGAGCTGTCCGGTCTGGTGCAGGAGAACGAGGAATCCATCGGCCCGGCATTGCAGCAGCTACGCGGAGTCGTGCAGACCCTGCAGGAGAACAACGACAACCTCGCCCGAGCGGTGGAGTTGTACGAACCGTTCGTTCGCGTCTACTCCAACGTCGTCGGTAACGGTCGCTGGTTCGACCAGGTCATCGTCAACCTCACGCCGCCGGGGCTGCCCGAGATTCCGGGCTACCGCGATCCCGTCCGCCAGCTGGAAGGAGTGAACTGATGGCGCACTCCGAAGACCGTGACACCCGCTCGGGTCGCAACCGCATCGCGATCATCGCCCTCGTGGTGGCGGTGGTGGTCGCGGCCGGTGCAGGCGGCTGGTGGCTGTGGACTCGGGCCGGAACGACGAACATCACGGCCTATTTCGACAACAGTGTCGGTATCTACCAAGGTTCCGGTGTGCGTGTCCTGGGCGTCGAGGTCGGCACGGTGACCTCCGTCGAACCGCAGGGCGACGTGGTGAAAGTCGGTATCCGTGTCGACCGGGGTGTGGACATCCCCGCCGACGCGCAGGCCGTGCAGATCAGCCCCTCCGTGGTGGCCGACCGCTACGTCCAGCTCACTCCCGCCTACTCCGGCGGCGACAAGATGGAGAACGGCGCGGTGATCGAACGGGAGCGCACCGCCACTCCGGTGGAAGTCGATCAGCTCTATGCGAGCATCGACGACCTGTCGCGCGCTCTCGGGCCCGAAGGCGCCAACCGCGACGGGGCTCTGACCGAGTTCGTCGAGGTGGGTGCAGAAAACCTGGCGGGCAACGGTGCCGCACTCGGACAGAGCATCGATCAGCTGTCCTCGGCCGCACGGACCCTCAACGAATCGCGCGGCGATCTGTTCGGCACGATCGAGAACCTGCAGGTCTTCGTCAGCGCACTGGCCGCCAACGACCAGCAGGTCCGCCAATTCAACACCCAGCTCGCGGACCTGTCGGGGTTCCTCGCCGGCGAACGCGAGAATCTCGGACAGGCGGTGAACCAGCTCTCGGTGACGCTCGGGGAGGTCGCGACCTTCGTGCGCGACAACCAGACCGCACTCAAGGACAACGTCGACGCCCTCGTGCCGATCACCACCACGCTCGCGGAGCGCCGGGAGTCGCTGGTGAACTCGCTCACCCTGCTGCCGCTCGCCGTGAGCAACCTCGTCAATTCGTACGACGCGGAAGCCGGCGTTCTGGCGTCGCGTCTCGTCCTGACCGACCTGCAGGACCCTGCCGGTGCGGTGTGCAATCTCATCGACGTGGGCCGGCTCGTTCCGGGCGACCCGCGCTTCGAGCAACTCGGCAGGCAGATGCAACCGCTCATCGACCGGTGCGACGTCATCGCGGGGCAGGTCACCGCGGCCCAGAAAACCCCGGACCTGATCCTCCCGTTCGGAATTCTCAGCGGCGAGAACATTCAGCGTCAGGTCGTTCCGGGCACGGTGCCGGGTGTCGAATCACCCCGGCTCGATCTCGAAGGTCAAGGGGGTACCCGGTGAGCGGCACGGTCAGGTCGGCGCGGGCCACCGTTCTCGGCGCAGGCGCATGTGTGGTCGCGCTCGCGGTGTCGGGCTGTGGCGGACTCTCCGGCGTTCCGCTCCCCGGCGGCGCGGATGTCGGTAGTTCGCCGATCCGGGTTGCGATCCAGTTCGAGGACGTCCTCGACCTCGTCCCCCAATCGACGGTGAAGGTCGACGGCGTCCCCGTGGGCCGCGTGGAGTCGATCGGGGTGGCACCGAACGACGGCTGGACCGCGGACGTGGCGATCGTGCTCGATTCCGCGGTGGATCTGCCGCAGAACTCGTTCGCCTCCGTCGAGCAGACCAGTTTGCTCGGTGAGAAGTTCGTCCAGCTCACCAGGCCCGAGGACGAGCCCCCGGTCGGCAGGCTCTCCGACGGAGACGTCATTCCGCTCGATCGCACCCGCCACGCCACCGAGATCGAACCTGTTCTGGGTGCTCTGTCGCTGTTGCTCAACGGTGGTGGCGTCGGTCAGATCGCACCGGTGGTGAAGGAACTCTCCAGCGCGTTCGACGGCAGGGAAGGCACGACGAGGAGCCTGCTCGAACAGGCCGAAACCCTCATCACCGGACTCGACGAGCAACGCAACGACATCACGCGTGCGCTGGACGGACTCGATGCGCTCACCGTGCGGGTCGCCGAGCAGAACGACAAGATCGCCGCGGTACTCGACGAGCTGCCCGTGGCCACGGAAGTGCTCGAACAACAGCGTCCCGAGCTGACCGAACTGCTCGCCCAACTGGACAGGCTGGGCGTCGCCGGTGTCGGCGTGCTCGAACAGTCGAAGGAAGACCTCATCGCGGATCTGCTGGCACTGCGCCCGACCTTGCAGCAACTCGCCGCGTCGGGAGACGACCTCGTCGAGGCTCTGCCGTTCATTCCCACGGTGCCCTTCCCGGACGGCGTGGAACGGATCGCGCTCGGTGGTTCGGTGAACCTGTTCCTCGCCGTGGATCTGCAGATCGGTGATGCGCTGGCCGCGCTCGGCGTGGGTCAGGGCGAGCCGGAATACCGGCAGCCCAAATTCGGCAACCCGAAGCCGGTCGTCGATCCTTCGAACCCGTACTACAACGGAAACGGTCCTGCAGTCGGCTGGCCGACCGTCTCGCTGGTCCCCGAACTTCCCCTGCCGACGCTGCTCGGGCTGGAACTGCCGGAAGGGGTGTCGCTGCCGGAAGGTATCGACATCCCGGGCCTCGGTGAGGCCGCGGCAGGGACCGGGGGAGCTCCGCCCGGTAACGAAGGGGCAGCACCCGCACCCTCGAACCCGCTGGAGGGATTGTTGAACGGTCTCGGATTCGGGGGTGGACAGTGAGATCACGTCTCGTGCGGTTCCAGTTGGTGGCGTTCGTGGTGATCGCCGTCCTCGGCCTCCTGTACGTCGGTGCCCGGTATGTGCGGCTCGACAACCTGTTGGGTTTCGGGCAGTACACCGTGAGCGCACGGTTCCCCGACTCTGGCGGTGTCTTCGAGAACGCCGAGGTCACCTACCTGGGTGTGCCTGTCGGCCGGGTCGGACCGATGACCCTCACCGCCGACGGCATCGACGTCGAGTTGCGCCTCGACAACGGTGGCCCTTCGATTCCCGCGGCAACGCGTGCCGTGGTGGCGAACCGTTCGGCGATCGGCGAGCAGTACGTGGACCTCCGGCCCACGAGCGCCGACGGCCCGTATCTCGTGGAAGGCTCGGTGGTGGAGTCCACCGCCGAGGATCTGCCGACACCGGTCGAAGATCTGCTCGTCAGCACGAGCGAACTCGTGAACTCGGTGCCTGTCGAGCCGTTGCGCACCGTCGTGACCGAACTCGGTGCCGCTCTCGACGGGCGAGGAGGCGACCTGCAGTTGCTGGTCGATTCGCTCGCGGGACTCAGTGAGTCCGGGGTGCAGTACCTCCCGCAGACGCTCGCATTGATTCGTGACAGCCAGACGGTGCTCGACACCCAGTCCGAGCAGTCGTCGTCGATCCGGCAGTTCAGTTCCGACCTGGAACTCGTCACGGCGCAGTTGCGCGACAGCGACCCGGATATCCGGCGGTTGATCGAGACCGGAACCGACGCGAGCGACCAGCTGTCGCAGCTCATCGCCGGTTCCGGACCGGGCCTCACCGCGAATCTCACCAATCTCGCCTCGCTCGGGGAAGCCCTCGCCCCGCAGGCGATCGCTCTGCAGCCGCTGCTTGCGTTCCTGCCCGCGGTCGCGGGCAGTGCGGGTACCGTCGCGCCCGGCGACGGCACGGTCAAGCAGGGGATCATCCTGGAGACGAACAACCCGCCGTCGTGCACCATCGGGTACGAAGGAACGCAGGAGATCCTTGCCCGGATGAGAGCCGAGGATCCGAACTTCGACGACACCCAGCAGGACTTCCCGTTCAACACCGAAGCGTCGTGCGAGGTGCCGCAGGGGAGCGTCACCGGTGTGCGCAGCGCCAACCGGATCGTGTTCGCCGATCCGGCGACGATCCAGCCCTGGGACTTCACGCCGAAGAAGGACCCGGACCGTCTGAATCTGAACCCCGTGGCGACGCAGCTGGCGCCGTTGCTCGGAGTCACCCCCAAGTGAGCAGTGAGTAGGTTGTTGGAGTGAGTGCATCAGGAACATCCGTCGTCGGCCCCGACGAGCGGACGTCTTCGGAGAAGGAGCCGCACCGGACCGGCCGCAGTTCGTCGCGCACGTGGGCACTGGCAATCGTGAGCGTGCTGGCCGTGGTCGCACTCGGCGCCGCAGTGTGGTTCGGGTACGGCTGGGGCAGGGCGCTTTTCGTCGATAGGCCGGTCGCCGATGCGCGGGACGCCGCCCTCTCGGGTGCGTACCAGGCGGCGATCAACCTCAACAGCGTCGATGCGGAGAACGTCGATGCGTCGATCGAGAACATGCGGTCGTCCATCACGGGTGAGGCGCTCGAAAACGATCTGGCCGCCACCGAGCAGCAGATCCGCGATCAGGTAGCCCAGACCGGGACGAGCATGTCCGGCGAAGTGCTGTTCGGAACGCTCACCGAGCTGAACACCGACGACGATGTCGCGAAGGCGCTGGTGGTGCTCGCGGTACGCACCACGACGCCGCAGAACTTCGTGACCAACAAGGTGTCGGTCAACGTCTCTCTCCGGGAGGACGGCGGCGTGTGGAAGGCCGAGACGATCGAGCCTCTCGGCTCGGTGCAGATGGAGGCCGGACCCGCCCCGGGTGCGGCACCGCCGGAAGCCGGCGACGGCGCTCCGGCCGAACCCGCTCCGGCCGAACCTGCCCCGGTCGAGCCCGCCCCGGAGGGGACCGAGGGACCGTGAGAGCCGGCGAGCGTTTCCCGCGCACGAGTCTGCTCGAACCGATGAAGGAGTGTGTGTAGTGCCACCGCAGCGACGGAATCCCGGACAGTTCGGACCGCCGCGTCGGCGCCCGAAGATCGCGGGGTCCACTCGTGCGCGGTCGTACGACGCCTCGAACGACCGCCCCATCGACGAGGGTGCTGCCGCGGAGAACCCTGCCGCCGAGAACCCTGCGGCCGAAACACCTGCGGTCGAGACACCGGGGGTGGAGGCACCTGCTGCCGAGACACCTGTTGCCGACTCGTCTGCGGGAGACGGGCCGGCCCGTGAGGCGCCCGTCGTCGAGAAGTCCGCGTCGGAGTCGCCTGTGGCCGAGCCCTCCGATACCGGCGCGGTGTCGACGGTCGAACCCGGCGCGCGCGCCGCCGCGACATCCGGCGACGCCGCATCAGACGACGCGACACCCGACGATGGGAAGACGGACGACGCGAAGACCGACGACGCGAAGACGGACGGCGTGACGCCGCTCGCCCGCGTGTCCGGCACCGCGTCAGCAGCGAAGCCGGCACACAGAAACCGGAGCATGCGTTCTGTGCTGGCGATCGGCGTGGTCGCGCTCGTACTCGCCGCGGTGGCCGTCGTTGCCGCCTTCCGTCCGGGGACGAGCGTGTCGAACGAGGCGTGGGTCGATGCCGCGGCCACCCGCGAGGTCACCGACGCCGCCAAGCACGCGATCGAGGCCATGCACGGGTACAACTACGAGACCATCGACGAGGACTTCGCGGAGATCCGTGGGTTGCTGACCCAGGAGCGCCTCGAGGAGTTCGATGCGACGGCAGAGGTGACCAAGCAGGCTGCGATCCAGACGCGCACTGTGACGGAGGTGAACGTCCTGCACATCGGTACATCTGTGCTCGACGAGACACAGGCCGAGGTCGCCGCCTACATCAACGTCAGCGCGACCGGCGACGGTATCGCGCAGGGGAGTGCGCAGGCACCCGTGCTGGTGCGGATGGAGAAGACCGACGGGCAGTGGCTGGTGTCGGAGATTCGGGACCGGTGACGACCCGCGGGGTGACGGCAAGGATTCGCACGATCTCGGTCCCGCGCAAGGCTTGACGCGGAGCGCGTGAACGGTCACTCTATCGGTACGCCTGTGCGGTTCGTTCCTTCCAGCCGCTTGCCAGGTTTCTTTGAGGCACCCCTGTGGACATCTGCATATTCTTGGTGTAGGCTCGTTCTTTGCGCTGGCTGCCTCCTGTCCACTCCTCGTTTGCCGAGTTGGATTTCACCCCGAGGGTGAGATCGTCCCGGTTCTTCGGTGGAGTTCTCGTTCGGGTTGTAACCAGCGAAAACGCCCCACATGAAGAAGCAGGTACAGCGGCGGTCGCACCGGTTGGAGCGTCCCGCGTGAGGTGCTGGAAGGACGCATCTTGGCAGTCTCTAGCCAGACCAAGGCAGTAGCCGGAATCCCCGGAGCCCCGAAGAGGGTGTCGTTCGCGAAAATTCGCGAGCCTCTCGAAGTCCCAGGACTCCTCGATATACAAACAGATTCCTTCGAATGGTTGATCGGATCCGAGCGCTGGCGCGCAAAGGCTGCCGAACGCCTCAACGGCAGTGCCGTCGGCGGTCTCGAAGAGATCCTCCACGAGCTCTCGCCCATCGAGGACTTCTCGGGCTCGATGTCTCTCTCCTTCTCCGATCCGCGCTTCGACGAGGTCAAGGCCTCTGTCGAGGAGTGCAAGGACAAGGACATGACGTACGCCGCTCCGCTGTTCGTCACGGCGGAGTTCATCAACAACAACACCGGCGAAATCAAGAGCCAGACGGTCTTCATGGGTGATTTCCCGATGATGACCGACAAGGGCACGTTCGTCATCAACGGCACTGAGCGCGTCGTCGTGTCGCAGCTCGTACGTTCTCCGGGCGTGTACTTCGACAAGTCCGTCGACAAGAGCACCGAGAAGGACCTGCACAGCGTCAAGGTCATCCCGGGTCGCGGTGCGTGGCTCGAGTTCGACGTCGACAAGCGCGACACCGTCGGTGTCCGCATCGACCGCAAGCGTCGTCAGCCCGTCACGGTGCTGCTCAAGGCGCTCGGCTGGTCCACCGAGCAGATCGTCGAGCGTTTCGGGTTCTCCGAGATCATGATGTCGACGCTCGAGAAGGACAACACGGCCGGCACCGATGAGGCGCTGCTCGATATCTACCGCAAGCTCCGCCCGGGTGAGCCGCCGACCAAGGAGAGCGCGCAGACCCTGCTGGAAAACCTCTTCTTCAAGGACAAGCGCTACGACCTCGCTCGCGTGGGTCGCTACAAGATCAACAAGAAGCTGGGCCTGAACACCGGCCAGCCGATCGAGGCGTCGACCCTCACCGAGGAAGACATCGTCGCCACGATCGAGTACCTCGTGCGTCTGCACGCGGGTGAGAACAAGATGACCGTCCCCGGCGGCGTCGAGGTTCCCGTCGAGGTCGACGACATCGACCACTTCGGTAACCGTCGCCTGCGCACCGTCGGTGAGCTCATCCAGAACCAGATCCGCGTGGGCCTGTCCCGCATGGAGCGTGTGGTTCGCGAGCGGATGACCACTCAGGACGTCGAGGCCATCACCCCGCAGTCCCTGATCAACATCCGTCCCGTCGTGGCCGCGATCAAGGAGTTCTTCGGAACCTCCCAGCTGTCGCAGTTCATGGACCAGAACAACCCGCTGTCGGGCCTGACGCACAAGCGTCGTCTGTCCGCTCTGGGCCCCGGTGGTCTTTCGCGTGAGCGCGCCGGCCTCGAGGTCCGCGACGTCCACCCGTCGCACTACGGCCGCATGTGCCCCATCGAGACCCCTGAGGGCCCGAACATCGGCCTGATCGGTTCGCTCTCGGTGTACGCACGGGTCAACCCGTTCGGTTTCATCGAGACCCCGTACCGCAAGGTCGAGGGTGGCGTCGTCACCGATGAGGTTGCCTACCTGACCGCGGACGAAGAGGACCGTTACCTCATCGCGCAGGCGAACTCGCCGATCGCAGCGGACGGAACATTCGCCGAAGAGCGCGTGCTCGTCCGTAAGAAGGGCGCGGAGATCGAGTACGTCGCCGCCGACACCGTCGAGTACATGGACGTGTCGCCCCGGCAGATGGTCTCGGTCGCCACCGCGATGATTCCGTTCCTCGAGCACGACGATGCCAACCGTGCCCTCATGGGCGCGAACATGCAGCGTCAGGCTGTCCCGCTCGTGCGCAGCGAATCGCCGATCGTCGGTACCGGCATGGAACTCCGTGCCGCCGTCGACGCCGGCGACGTCATCGTCACCGAGAAGGGTGGTGTCGTCGAGGAGGTTTCCGCCGACTTCATCACCGTCATGGCCGACGACGGAACGCGCAAGACGTACCGTCTGCGCAAGTTCGATCGCTCCAACCAGGGCACCTGCTCCAACCAGCGTCCGATCGTGGACGAGGGTCAGCGCGTGGAGTCCGGCCAGGTCCTCGCCGACGGCCCCTGCACCCAGAACGGTGAGATGGCGCTCGGCAAGAACCTGCTCGTGGCGATCATGCCGTGGGAAGGCCACAACTACGAGGACGCGATCATCCTGTCGCAGCGCCTCGTGGAGGAGGACGTGCTCACCTCGATCCACATCGAGGAGCACGAGATCGACGCCCGCGACACCAAGCTCGGTGCCGAAGAGATCACCCGGGACATCCCGAACGTCTCCGACGAGGTCCTCGCGGACCTCGACGAGCGCGGCATCGTCCGCATCGGTGCCGAAGTTCGCGACGGCGACATCCTCGTCGGCAAGGTCACGCCGAAGGGCGAGACCGAGCTGACCCCCGAGGAGCGCCTGCTCCGCGCGATCTTCGGTGAGAAGGCGCGCGAGGTTCGCGACACGTCGCTGAAGGTTCCGCACGGCGAGACCGGCAAGGTCATCGGCGTCCGCGTGTTCTCGCGCGAGGACGACGACGATCTTCCTCCCGGCGTCAACGAGCTCGTCCGCGTGTACGTGGCACAGAAGCGCAAGATCCAGGACGGCGACAAGCTCGCCGGCCGCCACGGCAACAAGGGCGTCATCGGCAAGATCCTTCCGCAGGAAGACATGCCGTTCCTGTCCGACGGCACGCCGGTCGACATCATCCTCAACACGCACGGTGTTCCGCGTCGTATGAACATCGGCCAGATCCTCGAGACGCATCTCGGCTGGATCGGCAAGGCGGGCTGGAACATCCAGATCGCCGATGACGGCAGCCGTCCCGAGTGGGCACAGAACCTCGCCGAGGAGATGGTGTCGGCGGAGCCCGACACCAATATCGCCACCCCGGTGTTCGACGGTGCCCGTGAAGAGGAACTGACCGGTCTGCTCGCGTCGACGCTGCCGAACCGTGACGGTGAAGTCATGGTCGGACCGGACGGCAAGGCAACCTTGTTCGACGGTCGTTCCGGCGAGCCCTTCCCGTACCCCGTGTCGGTCGGCTACATGTACATCATCAAGCTGCACCACTTGGTCGACGACAAGATCCACGCTCGTTCGACCGGTCCGTACTCGATGATCACCCAGCAGCCGCTCGGCGGTAAGGCCCAGTTCGGTGGCCAGCGCTTCGGTGAGATGGAGTGCTGGGCCATGCAGGCCTACGGTGCCGCGTACACGCTCCAGGAGCTTCTCACCATCAAGTCCGACGACGTCGTGGGCCGCGTGAAGGTCTACGAGGCGATCGTCAAGGGCGAGAACATCCCGGAGCCGGGTATCCCGGAGTCCTTCAAGGTGCTCCTCAAGGAACTCCAGTCGCTGTGCCTGAACGTCGAGGTGCTCTCCAGCGACGGCGCGGCCATCACGATGGCCGACGGCGACGACGAGGATCTCGAACGGGCTGCCGCCAACCTGGGCATCAACCTTTCCCGCAACGAGTCGGCCACCGTCGACGACCTCGCGAACTAGGAGCCGAGCCGATGCGGTACGCAACCGGACAACCGGACACGTACCGCATCGGGCCCCGGCAGCGATAGCGACAACTAGCAGCAACAAAGCCCGCACAGGGGAAAGGAAGTTACGTGCTCGACGTCAACTTCTTCGATGAACTCCGGATCGGCCTGGCCACCGCCGAGGACATCCGTAACTGGTCGTACGGCGAGGTCAAAAAGCCGGAGACCATCAACTACCGCACGCTCAAGCCCGAGAAGGACGGCCTCTTCTGCGAGAAGATCTTCGGCCCCACCCGGGACTGGGAGTGCTACTGCGGTAAGTACAAGCGCGTCCGCTTCAAGGGCATCATCTGTGAGCGCTGCGGCGTCGAGGTGACTCGCGCCAAGGTGCGTCGTGAGCGGATGGGCCACATCGAACTGGCCGCACCCGTCACCCACATCTGGTACTTCAAGGGTGTGCCGAGCCGTCTCGGTTACCTGCTCGACCTCGCTCCGAAGGATCTCGAAAAGATCATCTACTTCGCTGCGTACGTCATCACCGCGGTCGACGACGACCTGCGTCACAACGAACTCTCGACCCTCGAGGCCGAGATGGAGGTCGAGAAGAAGGCTGTCGCCGATCAGCGCGACGCCGACCTCGAGGCCCGTGCGCAGAAGCTCGAAGCAGACCTGGCCGAGCTCGAAGCCGAGGGTGCCAAGTCCGACGTCCGCCGCAAGGTGAAGGACGGCGGCGAGCGCGAGATGCGTCAGCTGCGCGATCGCTCGCAGCGCGAACTCGATCGCCTGGACGAGATCTGGAGCACCTTCACGAAGCTGAAGCCGAAGGATCTCATCGTCGACGAGATGCTCTACCGCGAGCTGCAGGATCGCTACGGGGAGTACTTCACCGGTGCCATGGGCGCCGAGGCGATCCAGAAGCTCATCGAGAACTTCGACATCAACGC
The DNA here is from genome assembly GCF_049311045.1 of Rhodococcus sp. 7Tela_A2. NCBI lineage: Bacteria > Bacillati > Actinomycetota > Actinomycetes > Mycobacteriales > Nocardiaceae > Rhodococcus > Rhodococcus sp. 7Tela_A2. The sequence continues at coordinate 16,916 of NZ_JAXION010000081.1, forward strand.
CGAGGCAGAGTCGCTGCGCGAGACCATCCGCAGCGGCAAGGGCCAGAAGAAGCTGCGTGCGCTCAAGCGGCTCAAGGTCGTCGCGGCGTTCCAGCAGTCCGGCAACTCGCCCATGGGCATGGTGCTCGACGCTGTTCCGGTGATCCCGCCGGAGCTCCGCCCGATGGTTCAGCTCGACGGTGGCCGTTTCGCGACGTCCGACCTCAACGATCTGTACCGCCGCGTGATCAACCGCAACAACCGCCTCAAGCGACTGATCGACCTCGGTGCTCCCGAGATCATCGTCAACAACGAGAAGCGGATGCTGCAGGAGTCCGTGGACGCGCTGTTCGACAACGGTCGTCGTGGCCGGCCTGTCACGGGCCCGGGCAACCGTCCGCTCAAGTCGCTGTCCGATCTGCTCAAGGGCAAGCAGGGTCGTTTCCGTCAGAACCTGCTCGGTAAGCGCGTCGACTACTCGGGCCGTTCGGTCATCGTCGTCGGTCCTCAGCTCAAGCTGCACCAGTGTGGTCTGCCGAAGCTGATGGCGCTCGAGCTGTTCAAGCCGTTCGTCATGAAGCGTCTCGTCGACCTCAACCACGCGCAGAACATCAAGTCCGCCAAGCGCATGGTCGAGCGTCAGCGCGCTCAGGTGTGGGATGTCCTCGAAGAGGTCATCAGCGAGCATCCGGTTCTGCTGAACCGTGCTCCCACGCTGCACCGTCTGGGCATCCAGGCGTTCGAGCCGCAGCTCGTCGAGGGCAAGGCCATTCAGCTCCACCCGCTGGTGTGTGAGGCCTTCAACGCCGACTTCGACGGTGACCAGATGGCCGTGCACCTCCCGCTCTCCGCGGAGGCGCAGGCCGAGGCCCGCATCCTGATGCTGTCCTCGAACAACATCCTGTCGCCGGCGTCGGGTCGTCCGCTCGCCATGCCGCGTCTGGACATGGTGACCGGTCTGTACCACCTGACCCGTCTGCGTGAAGACGCTCCCGGTGCGTACCAGCCGGCCGCCGAAGATCAGCCGGAGCAGGGCGTGTACTCGTCCCCGGCCGAGGCTCAGATGGCTGTCGACCGTGGCGTGCTCTCGGTTCAGGCTCCGATCAAGGTGCGGCTCACGCATCAGCGTCCGCCGCGTGAACTCGAGTCCGAGCTGTTCCCCGAGGGCTGGAAGTACGGGCAGGCATGGACGGCGGACACGACCCTCGGTCGTGTGCTGTTCAACGAACTCCTGCCGGTCAACTACGGCTTCGTCAACGACATCATGCCGAAGAAGCGTCAGGCCGCGATCATCAACGATCTCGCCGAGCGCTACCCGATGATCGTCGTCGCACAGACCGTCGACAAGCTCAAGGACGCGGGCTTCTACTGGGCCACTCGTTCGGGTGTCACCATCTCGATGGCGGACGTGCTCGTTCCGCCGGAGAAGAAGGACATCCTCGAGCGTTACGAGGGTCAGGCCGACGCGATCCAGCGGCAGTACGACCGAGGAAAGCTCTCCGAGGACGAGCGTCGCGATTCGCTCGTCAAGCTGTGGCAGGAAGCGACCGAAGAGGTCGGTCAGGCCATGGAGGCGCACTACCCGGACGACAACCCGATCCCCACGATCGTCAAGTCCGGTGCTGCGGGCAACATGACCCAGATCCGCTCGCTGGCGGGTATGAAGGGCCTGGTGACGAACCCGAAGGGCGAGTTCATTCCTCGCCCGATCAAGTCCTCCTTCCGTGAGGGCCTGACCGTCGCCGAGTACTTCATCAACACGCACGGTGCGCGTAAGGGTCTGGCCGATACCGCTCTGCGTACCGCCGACTCGGGTTACCTGACCCGTCGTCTGGTGGACGTGTCGCAGGACGTCATCGTCCGCGAGGTCGACTGTGGCACGCCGCGTGGCATCGAGATGGTCATCGCCGAGCCCGAGCGCGACGCCGAGGGCAACGAGACCGGCAAGCTGGTCCGCGATGCCCACATCGAGACGAGCACGTACGCCCGTACGCTCGCCACCGATGCGGTCGACAAGGACGGCAACGTCGTCGTCGAGCGTGGTTCCGATCTCGGCGACCCCGCCATCGAGGCACTGCTCGAGGCCGGTATCCGCAAGGTGAAGGTCCGCTCGGTCCTGACCTGCGACACCGGCACCGGCGTGTGTGCCACGTGCTACGGCCGTTCGATGGCCACCGGCAAGCTCGTCGACATCGGCGAGGCCGTCGGTATCGTCGCCGCACAGTCGATCGGTGAGCCCGGTACGCAGCTGACCATGCGTACGTTCCACCAGGGTGGCGTCGGTGAGGACATCACCGGCGGTCTGCCCCGCGTCCAGGAACTGTTCGAGGCCCGTGTCCCCAAGGGCAAGGCTCCGATCGCCGACGTGTCCGGCCGTGTCCGCCTCGAGGACGACGATCGTTTCTACAAGATCACGATCATCCCCGACGACGGTGGCGAGGAGGTCGTGTACGACAAGCTGTCGAAGCGTCAGCGTCTGCACGTCATCCGTAAGGCCAACGGCACCGAGGGTGTCCTCGCGGACGGCGACCACGTGGAAGTCGGCCAGCAGCTGCTCGAAGGTGCTGCCGATCCGCACGAGGTGCTGCGCGTGATGGGTCCCCGTCAGGTCCAGGTCCACCTGGTCCACGAGGTCCAGGAGGTGTACCGGAGCCAGGGTGTGTCGATCCACGACAAGCACATCGAGGTCATCGTGCGCCAGATGCTGCGTCGCGTGACGATCATCGACTCGGGTGCGACGGAGTTCCTGCCCGGTTCGCTCGTCGAGCGCAGCGAGTTCGAGGCTGCGAACCGTCGTGTGGTCCAGGAAGGCGGCGAGCCGGCTGCCGGACGTCCGGTCCTCATGGGCATCACGAAGGCCTCGCTGGCCACCGATTCGTGGCTGTCGGCAGCGTCGTTCCAGGAGACCACTCGTGTGCTCACCGACGCGGCGATCAACTGCCGCTCGGACAAGCTCATCGGTCTCAAGGAGAACGTGATCATCGGCAAGCTGATCCCGGCCGGTACAGGCATCAACAAGTACCGGAACATCCAGGTGCAGCCCACCGAGGAAGCACGTGCTGCCGCCTACGCCATCCCGGCGTACGACGACCAGTACTACTCGCCGGACGGCTTCGGCCAGAACACCGGCGCTGCGGTTCCGCTGGACGATTACGGTTACTCCAACGACTACCGCTAGCAGCCGACTGTCCTAGGACAGCGATGCTGCAGTAGAACGACAGAGGTGCCGCCCCTTTCTCTTCGGGGGCGG
>NZ_JAXION010000082.1:0-19937 GCF_049311045.1 Rhodococcus sp. 7Tela_A2
CCCCCGCCCGCCCCGCCCGCCGCGGGGGGGGGGGGGGGGGGGGGGGGGGGGCGGGGCGGGGCCCGCGCCCCCCCCCCCCCCCCCCCCCCCCACACCGCGGCAATGTGGAGAATTACTTGTCGACCCACGCCCGATCGAGATAGACCCCTGCGCCGCTGAGAGTGCCCGTGAGGACCAGGCCCTGCACGTATCCCGGAGTGAAGATGTACCCGGTCTGGTAGCGCCAGTTCCGCAGCGGTGCGTCGTTGGAGATCTCACCGTTGATCACCTTGTACGCCTCGGCGACCACGTCCGGATCCTTCGATGCCCGGCTCGCGTCGAGAGCCTCGTCGACCTTCGGATTCGAGTACCCGGTGATGTTGTTCGTGCCGTCCGAGTGGAACGTGTCGTAGATGGCGTCCATATGCTGCGACAACGTCGCGGCGATCCCCATCTGGTATCGGCCCGAACGTAGAACACCTTGCAGGGTTGCGTAATCCATCGAGTCGATCTCGACACGCACGCCGTCGAGTTGCTGTACCTGCGACTGGATGAGCTGGGCGACCTGCTCGAGTGCGGGCAGGCCGGCGAACGTGCTCAACCGCAACGTGAGGTCGCTCTTCCCCGTCTTCGCCAGGTACTCGTCGAGCAGGGCCTGCGCTTCGGGAAGATTCTTCTCGGGAAAGGTGCCCAAGTCGTCGTCGCGATACGCGCTGTCGGGGAACAGGAATGCGTCCACCGGGTCGTCGCCGGGGTACACGGCACTGTTGATCTGCGCGCTGTCGAACGTCTTGAGCACTGCGAGCCGGAGTTGCGGGTCCTTCAGGTCCGGGTCCTCGAAATTGAAGTTCAGTCCCGTTCCCCCGACCAGTGGAAGCGCATGGACCGTGAATCCCTCGGCTTCGACCGCTCTGGCGTCCTTGGAGAGCAGCGACCAGTTGATGTCGATCTCTCCGGATCGCAAGGCGTTGAGGCGCTGATCGTCCTGGCCGATCACCTTCAGGACGAAGCTGTCGAGGTACGGCGCGCCTTCGTCCCAGTACTCGGGGTTGGCCGTGAACCTGGCCTCGGAGTTGCGTGTCCATTTCTCGAGGAGGAACGGGCCCGCACCGATCGGGGCGTTGCCGAAGTCGGCACCGAGTTGCGTGATGGCGGTGGGTGACCCGATCATGCCCATCCCCTGCGCGAGCGCCCACGGCAACTGGTAGTTCGGTTCGCCCGAAACCACCTCGACCGTGAGCGGATCGATCACCCTCCAGGTCAGCGGCGCCGCGATCCGGGCAGACGGCGAGAGATTCGCGGGGTCCTTGACGCGGTCCCAGTTGAAGACGACGGCGTCGGCGTCGAACGGTGTGCCGTCGCTGAACCGCACACCGTCGCGCAGTGTCAGGGTCCAGGTGATGCCGTCCTCCGACTCGAACGCCGAGGCCATCGCGGGCACGAACTGTTCGTCCTCGGTATCGAAGCGGAGGAGGGTTCCGAATACGGGCAGGCATCGGTCGAACGCGTGGGTTGCGCACCAGACCGGATCCATCGTCTGGCCCTCGACGTTGACGGCCATCACCAGTTCGCCGCCGCGGACCGGGGTGTCGGACCCGGCGCCGTCGTTCCCCGACGCCCCGCCGCTACCGCAACCGGCCGCCACCATGACCGATGCGACGGCCACCAGCAATGGACGTGGCATTCTTCGCCAGTTCACTGTCACTTTGTTTGCTCCTGTCATTGGTTCTGCGCCGGTGCGGTAGCGATGGGAACTAGTCGGTGACCCAGATCTCCTCGGGCAACGGCGATCCGAGTGCGTAGACGTCGACTCCCTGCACGTTCTCTCCCCACACGACTGCGGGCACCGCGCGGTAGTACCAGATGCCCGGATTCAGCTCGACCAGGCGCTCCTGGACCGTTTCGTAGGCCGCCGTGCGCTCTTCGACGGTCACACCGATGCGGCCGGCGTCCAGTGCTGCATTGAGTTCCGCGTCGTCGACACCGACTGTGTTGCCGGACGAGTCCTTGTGGAAGGCCAGCCACAGCGGGTTGTCGGGATCCTGGATGACGGCCGACGAAATGAGCATGTCGAAGTCGCGTGCGGCGGTGCGGGCCGTTGCCTGGGCATAGTCGACAACGTCCACCTTCGCCTCGACGTTCTGGAACGCGCTCAGCTGTGCCTGCAGAGCCTCGCCGAGTGTCCGGCTCTCCGTCGTCGGGTAGGACAAGAATGTGAACGAGACAGGTTTGCCTTCGGCGGCCAACTCGTCGAACAGTTTCTGCGCGGCGGCCGGATCGGTCTCTTTGAGCGGGATGTCACTGAAGAACTGTGAGCTCTCCTCGAAAAGAGTCTCGGGGATCTGACCCTCGTCGTTGTAGACGGCCGTGTTGATCGCGTCGAGGTCCACGGCGAGGGACACCGCCCGGCGTGCACGTGCGTCGTCGAAGGGAGCGCGTGCGAAGTTCATGCCCACGAACTGCCCACCACCCGTCGGGACGACCTCGGTGTTCAGCCCTGCGGCTTCGACCTTGTTGAGACTCGCCCAGTTCGTTTCGGACGCCAGATCCGCGGCACCGGTCGTCATCGCGTTCACTCGCTGGTTCGTGTCACTCACGGTCCGGATGGTGAGAGTGTCCAGATACGGCTTCGGCGCATCCCAGTAGTCGGGGTTCTTGGTCAGTTCGATCGCGTCCTGACGCGTCCACGATGTCAGGGTGAAGGGACCCGCACCGACGGGGTTCGCATCGAATTCGCCCGGTCCCTTGGCCAATGCTGCCGGCGACGCGATCCAGTTCAGCGAACTTCCCACGATGGACTGTGCGTAGTGCGGGTTGGGGGATCTCATCGTGACCTGCAGCGTGGTCGGACCTTCGACACGCGTCTCGGCGATCTGGGCCGCCCATCTGCCGGACGTCGAGCCCAGGGCCGGATCGACGAGGCGATCCCAGTTGTACTTCACCGCAGCAGCATCGAGCGGAGTGCCGTCGGTGAACACGAGGTCGGGCCGGAGCTCGAGAGCGAACGTGGCTCCGCCGTCGGTGGTCGAGAAGTCGGTGGCCATCTTGTACTCGATGTCGAGCGACTCGACATCGTTGACCATCAATGTTCCGTACAGCGCGTTGCCGAGGGCGGGCTGGAACGCCCAATAGTTGGTCAGGGCCGCAGGATCGAGCGAACGTGGCTCGCCGGTCTGCAGGACGGTGAGCGAGCCGCCCGCGACCGGGTCGCCGGACTCGGTGGTCGACGCGCCCGCGTCGGAACTCGCCTCACCCCACGAGGTCAGCAGTAGCGCCCCCGCCCGCGCGGCGGGGCGCCGGCCGCGGCTACCGCGGGCAGGAAACGTCTGTGTCGGAACATGGGGACCTCTCGAGGGAGACGGAACAGCCGGGATGAGGCACACGGTGCGCGGGTCGGTGAGCAGGAACTCCGGGTGATTTCGGTAGGTGGCGGCTCTCGCCGCCCAGAAACGATTCCCACACTCGAACGCGATGCATCGTGACGACGATCACAGGGAGTATCACCGCTCGGGGCCGAACATTCAAGTATTGCCATCCTTGTAATGATTGAAGTACGGTGCGGTCGGAGTGCAACGTCCGAACGCACCACGGGCGGACCAAGGAAGGAAGTCTCTACAAATGTTTTCGGCACTAGTGATCGACAAGGGCGACGCCGGCCAGACGGTGACCCTGAAGGACCTCGAGGACAGCGATCTCCCCGACGGCGACGTCACCATCGATGTGGAATATTCCACGCTGAATTTCAAGGACGCACTGGCGATTACCGGCAAATCCCCGGTGGTGCGCAAGTTCCCGATGGTCCCCGGAATCGACCTCGCGGGCGTCGTCACCGACAGCACCCATGCAGAGTGGTCGCCGGGAGACCGGGTCGTCCTCAACGGCTGGGGAGTCGGCGAAACCCATTGGGGCGGACTGGCTCAGCGGGCGCGCCTCCGCGGAGACTGGCTCGTCCCCCTGCCCGACGAATTCACAGCCCGGCAAGCGATGGCGATCGGCACCGCCGGCTACACGGCGAGCCTGTGCGTGGAGGCTCTCCTGAACTTCGGCATCACCCCGGACCAAGGAGAAATCCTCGTCACCGGCGCGACCGGCGGCGTCGGCAGCGTCGCGATCGCGCTGCTCACCAAGGCCGGATTCACCGTGGCGGCCGCGACCGGAAAGACGTCCGAAGCCGACTACCTCCAGCAGCTCGGTGCGTCCACCGTCGTCGACCGCGCGGACCTGTCCGGACCCGGCAAGCCTATGCAGAAGGAGCGCTGGGCAGGCGTCGTCGATACAGCCGGCAGTCATACACTCGCGAACGCGTGTGCGCAGACACGCTACGGCGGTGCCGTCGCCGCCTGCGGACTGGCACAGGGCATGGATTTCCCGGCCTCGGTCGCGCCGTTCATCCTGCGTGGCGTGTCCCTGCTCGGAATCGACAGCGTGATGGCACCGCGTGAGCGGCGGGTAACCGCGTGGGCTCGCCTGTCCCGCGATCTCGACGCGACCGCACTCGACGCCATCGCCCGGGAAGTATCGCTCGAAGAAGCGATCACCGCGGCGGACCACCTCATGGACGGCACGGTGCGCGGGCGCATCGTCGTCGACGTCAATCGATAATCGGGGGAACACAGATGAGCAAGAAGTCGTCAGCGCCGGAAACCGTGGAACTGGACCTGTCCGACGTGGAACACCGCGTCGGCAAGCCGGTCGGCGGCGGGCAACTCTGGGATCCGTGCAGCACGTCCGACATTCGGCGGTGGGCCATGGCGATGGACAATCCCAACCCGCTGCACTGGAACGAGACGTTCGCGCGCGAATCCAAGTTCGGAGGCCTGGTCGCGCCCCAGTCCATCGCGGTGGCTCTCGACTTCGGGCACGGCGCCGCACCGGCGTGCGTCGGCTACATCCCGAACAGCCACCTCATCTTCGGCGGCGAGGAATGGTGGTTCTACGGCGTCCCGGTCCGCCCCGGCGACAAGCTCTTCCAGGATCGCCGCTTCCACGACTACAAGGTCACGGAAACAAAATTCGCGGGCCCCACGATGTTCTCGCGTGGCGACACCACGCACACCAATCAGCACGGCGCCCTGGTCGCCCGTGAACGTTCCACCGCGATCCGCTATCTCTCCGCCGAAGCCACCAAGCGTGGCATGTACGAGAATCAGCTCGGCGAGATCAAGAAGTGGACCAACGAGGAACTTCTGGAGATCGAGGCCCTGCGCCACGAATGGCTGTTGTCCAACTGGGCGGGCACGTCCCCGCACTTCGACGAGGTCAAGGTCGGCGACACTCTCCCCCGCCGCGTGATCGGACCGCACAGCATCGCCACGTTCACCACCGAATACCGGGCGTTCCTCTTCAACATCTGGGGCACGTTCGAATGGGTGGCACCGGAGGGCGTCGAGGATCCGTGGATCAACCAGGACCCGGGCTGGGTCGAAGGATTCGGCTTCGACGAAGAAGGCGCCATGATCGACCCGCGCAAGCGGGATGGTTTGTACGTGGGCCCGTCACGCGGGCACATCGACGCCGAGAAAGCCGGCGAGGTCGGCATGGCCCGGGCCTACGGCTACGGCGCGACGATGGGTGCGTGGTGCACCGACTTCCTCGCCAACTGGGCAGGGCACGAAGGCATGGTCCGCCACATCAAGTCGGACTTCCGCGGCCCGGCATTCGAGGGCGACGTCACGTACTTCGACGCCGAGGTCGTCGGCAAGGAGACCGACACCACGTGGGGTGTCCCTCTCGTCCAGATCAAGCTGCGCCTGACCAATCAGGACGGCAACGTCCTCGTCTCCTCCACCGCCGAGGTCGAGCTGCCGCTCTGACGGCACCGCAGACAAGGGAGTCATCATGAGCACTGGGACGAACACGGAAGTGGTGGAGTCCGTTTCGATCGTGTCGGGACCTCCGCTCAGCGAAGAACCCGGTCTGGGTGCCCTCACCCTGCCCGGTTTCCTGCGCGAAGTGACAGAGTTGTACAGCGACCGTGAAGCGCTCGTGATGCACGACGCGGACGGCACCACACGCTGGACCTATGACGACCTGTGGGAACGTGCCGTCGAGGTGGCACGGGCACTGCGCGCCGTCGGACTGAGCAAGGACGGCCGCGTCGGCGTGCTGATGACGAACCGTCCCGAATGGATCGCGGCGGTGTTCGGCACTTCCCTCGCGGGAGGCGTCGCCGTCACGCTGAGCACCTTCTCGACCCCGGCAGAACTCGACTACATGCTCGAGACATCGGGAGTATCGGTGCTGCTGTTCGAGCGCACCGTGCTCAAGACGGATTTCGCCGCTGCCCTGGCCGGTCTGGAGCCGCAGATCGGCACCGCGACGTCCGGTGTGGTGCAGTCGGCGAAGTACCCGTTTCTGCGGTACGTCGCCATGGTCGGCTCCCCCGACGGAGTCGCGTCGCTCCCGTCGTGGGAGGAATTCCTGGCCCACGGTGAGGCGCAACCGCGCGCACTGGTCGAATCCTCCGCGGCGGCTGTGCGGCCCAGTGACGTCGCCGTGCTGTTCTTCTCCTCCGGTTCGACGAGCAAGCCGAAGGGGATTCTCAGTGCCCACCGCGGCGTGAGTATCCAGATGTGGCGCTTCCGGCGCATGTACCGATTCGCACCGGAACACAACATCCGGTGCTGGACGGCCAACGGCTACTTCTGGTCCGGCAACTTCGCGATGGCGTTGGGCAACACCCTCGCCAGCGGCGGTTGCCTCGTGCTGCAGCCGACGTTCGATCCTGTGGAAGCACTCGATCTCATCGAGAAAGAGCGAGTGAACTTCCCGTTCGCCTGGCCACACCAGTGGGCACAGCTCGTGGGCGCACCCAACTGGGACAGTGCCGATCTGAGCAGTCTGCTCTATGTCGACTTCAACACCCCCGTCGCGCGGCACCCCACGGTAACCGCCGAGTGGTACGAGCCGGGGCACGCGTACGGCAACACCGAAACATTCACCATCAGCGCGTGTTACCCCGCCAACACCCCGCCCGAGGTCGCGGCCGGCAGCAGCGGTGAACCACTGCCCGGCGTGACGATCGAGATTGTCGAACCACTGACCGGTGCAGTTCTGCCACGCGGCGAGCGGGGCGAAATCTGCGTCAAGAGCCCCACGCTGATGCTCGGATACGTCGGCACACCTCTCAGTGAGACCGTCGACGAGCACGGGTTCTTCCACACCGGAGACGGCGGCTACCTCGACGAGGCGGGCCGGTTGTTCTGGGAAGGCCGGCTCACCGACATCATCAAGACCGGCGGCGCGAATGTGTCACCGCTCGAGGTGGACGAGGCACTCGTCGCGCATCCCGGGGTGAAGGTCGCCCGCACCGTCGGCGTTCCGCACGACACGCTCGGCGAGGTCGTCGTCTCGTGCATCGTGGCGCACTCCGGCGCGGACCTCGATGTCGACGGGATCCGGTCGTACCTGCGGGAGCGACTCGCGAGCTACAAGGTTCCGCGCGAAGTGCTGTTTTTCGACGAGGACGAGATCAGCTTGACGGGCAGCGCGAAGATCAAGTCGAACGAGATCCGGGACCTGGCTGTCGCGCGTCTCGGGGTGAACTGACGTTGGTAGCTTTCTGCCCGCTGAGCGGGCAGAAAGCTACCAACGTGGTGAGCGTCAGCCGCAGGTCGGCTCCGGAACTTCGCCGCTGTGCGCTTTGTCTATGAAAGCCTTCACCTCGGGCAGCGATTCCTCCAGCACACCGCGATGATCGGCGCCGTCGTAGACGCTGTAGGTCAGTGCGGCACCGTTGCCGCACAACGCTTCCGTGATCCGGTCGGTGGCCGCCCGGGAGACGAGGACATCTGCGGTGCCCTGCACGACCAGTGTCGGCACGACCGGCGTGAGTGACTCGAGTTCCTGGGTCGCGTAGTACTCCCCGATACGGCTCATCTCGGCATCCGGCGCGAACAGGTTGTCCACGGGAACCGTGTCGGCCACAGCACGCACATCGTCCATGCATCCGGTGCGGGCGGCGGAGAGCAACGGTCGCGCCGTGTCGGTGAGCATCGCATCGGCCGACAGGCTCGGGTCGGCCGCCTCGGCACCCAGCAGAAGGACCGGCAGGAAACTCAGAGCCTGCTCGATCCCCGGGCCGCCGGACGCGAAGAATCCCGCGACGTCGCTGGTCCTGCTCCCGGGCGCGAGCACCACTGCCGCTTGTAGCTCGAGTTCCGGAGCGCGGTCGAGACCACCGGCCGCCGTGTACAAGGCGGCGTGCCCACCTTGACTGTGCCCCATCACCGTCCACCGACTTCCGACGCCGGCATCGAGTTCGCGTGCCGCACGCACGATGTCGACGACCGAGTTCCGTGCGCTCTCGCCGTTCATGTACGGATGCCCGCCGGGCGTACCGAGCCCTTCGTAATCGGTCTGGACCACAACGTAGCCGTCGGCGACCCAGCGATCGAGCATCGCCCCCGCCCTCGAGACGTAACTGTGTGCGGGTCCGCCGACCGTGTCGGCCGACGGAGCGCACGCGTCACCGACCCCCGTCGTCCCGTGTGCCCAGCTGACAACCGGCCATCCGCCTTCCGGAGCATCGCCTCGCGGGATCGCGACAGTGCCGGAGACCAGGACCGGCTGTCCGGCGGCGTCCTCGGACACATAGGTGATCAACTCGGTGCGTACCGCGCTGGGTAGCGCCGCAGCAGTGGCCAGCGCCCGGTGGGTGACCAGCGATCCGGGCGAGAGCTCACCTCCTTCCGCGGATTCGCCGTTCGCGCACCCCGCGAGGCCCAGCATCGAGGCGAGCACGAAGGCCACGAGGACGGAACGGGTGGAGGAGTCGTTCATGGAGCTCCCTAAGAAGAACGTATTAATATTTCAGGTGAGCTTCTTAGTACAGTAGGGGGATGGCAGTGTCAACAGGTCGCCTCGCTCTGCTGGACGCCGCGGAGAAACTCGTCGCCCTCAAGGGAATTCACGGGACATCCGCGCGCGAACTCACCAAAGCCGCGGGTCAGCGGAACAACTCCGCGATTACCTACCACTTCGGATCGTGGCACGGGCTGCTCGACGCGGTCTGGACCCGGCATGCGCCGCGGATCAACATCGAACGCGCCACGCTCGTGGAAGTCGCCGAACGCGACGCGCCACCTACACTCGAGCGCCTCGTGTACGCGTACGTCCACCCGATCGCCACAGAGGTCGCTCGTGGGAACCCGAGCTACTGGGCACGTTTCAACGAGCAGTGGCTCGCTGCCGCACCGCTCGAGCTGCTCACCGTTCCCGGGCCGGACGACGCCGGAGCCGACTACTACCCCAGTGATGAGTCGCTCGACGTGCTGACCGCTCTTCTGACCCGGATCGCGGAAAGCCTCGACCTTCCCGACAGCGCCGCCCGGCGCCGGGTGGGGCTGATGGTGCGCTTCGTCATCGGGTCGTTCGCCACCTGGGAGCGCGCCGAGGACAGCGGAGCTGCACCGGACCTGGCGACGTTCGAAACCGAGGTCCTCGACATTGCGTGCGCGATGCTGCGTGTACCTCAGCGGTGAGAGGTGGACGCTCGGCGACCACCAACACTCTTCGATGTCATCGGGTTCCGGCCCGGTACCGTTCCGCCACACGCGCGCGATGCAGCGCCGGTGAGCCGAACAGCGAACGATTGAGCGTGGCCCGCTTGAGGTACACGTGGATACCGCTCTCCCAGGTGTAGCCCATACCGCCGTGCAATTGCATTGCCTTACCGGCAATCTCGACCGCTCCGGCAGATGCGTAGGACTTCGCCATCGATGCCGCGACCGACGCGTCCGCGTCCCTGCCCGCGATGCCGCGAACGGCCGCGTCGACGAGCCTGCGCGCGACCGTCACCTGAACGAGCATGTCGGCGCACGCATGCTTGACGGCCTGGAAGGAGCCGATCTTGCGGCCGAACTGTTCCCGCGTGCCGGCGTAGGCGACCGTGGCCTCGAGCATCGCCTCGCTCAGACCCAGGCTGTCGCATGCCACCGCCACCGCGGCCCGGTCGTGAAGGTGCCCGATCGCCTCCAGGGGGTCGCCGCGGAATCGCCACACCGACTCGGAGGGAACGCGTAACTCTGCCGCCAGGACGGAACCGAAACTGCGGGAAGCGTCGATCACCGGTTGCTCGGTGACCATCAGCCCGGGAGTTCGCCGATCCACGTCGACGACCACGACCGTCCCGTCGGGTTCCTCGGCGGGCACGAGAATCCGGTCCGCTCCCGGCGCCCCGAGAACGAAGGGTGCCGTGCCGTCGAGAACTGCGCCGCCCGGCACGTACGCGAGACGGAAAGGTACCCGGCCCGTGGGCTCACCTGCTGCGGCGAAAACCGGAACAGAGGTCCCCGCGACGGTGTCGCGAAGCATCCGGTCACGATTCGCGGACGGCTCGAGCAGACCGAGCGCCCCCATCGCCAGTACTGCGACCGCCGGGTACCCGCCGGGGGCGGCGGCACGACCGATCTCGCGGAGGACCACCGCCACTTCCGCGAAAGACGCGTCGGCACCGTCGAACTCCCCCGGCGCCTCGAATCCCAGCCAACCGGAGCCGGCGATCGATTCCCACTCCGGCGCAGTTTCGCTTCCCGATCGGCCGAGGATGTCTCGGGCGACCGCGCGCACGTCGTCGTGGAACTCGGAAAGGTCGGTGAGCGACTCCGTCATCGGTTGCCTCTCGGTTCGTAGGGCAGGCCGAGGCCGCGTTCCCCGATGATGGTGCGCTGGATTTCGCTGGTTCCGCCCGGGATCGTCCATTCCCACGACCCGATGAAATCCAGAACCCACGCACCGGATTCCCACCCGCTCGACGACGGCTTGCGAAGCTGCGTGTGGGCCGAGAGACCGGCGATCTCGGTGCCGAAATCGGTCATGCGCTGGAGCAATTCGCTGTAATAGAGCTTGACGATCGACGCATCGGCCGGGCCGGGCCGATCATCCGCGACGAACTCGGCACACAGCGCTCGCAGTCCGGTGAGTTCGATCTCGAACTGGGCGAGTCGGTCGGCGACCAGAGGATCGTCGAGTGGCGTCGTCCCGAGCGGACCCGGTCGGGCGCACAACTCGACGAGCCACCGGAATCCGCCGTTGCCCAGCCGCTCCGCGAGTTCGAGCATGGTCATCCCGCGTTCGGCCCCGAGAGTCTCCTGTGCGACCCGCCAGCCTTCGTTCTCGGGACCGACGAGGTCGGTCGCCGGCAGTATCACGTCGTCGAGAAAGATCTCACAGAAGTGCGATTCTCCGGTCGCCTGCCGGATGGGCCGTACCTCTATTCCCGGTGTGCGCATATCCATCAGGAAGTACGAAATGCCGCGGCGCTGCGGGGCGCCGGGATCGGTGCGGGCGAGCAGGAGGCACCGATCGGCGTGCATCGCACCGCTCGCCCACAGCTTCTGCCCGTTGACGACGTACGTATCGCCGTCCTTGCGTGCGCTCGTCGTGAGCGCAGCCATATCCGATCCGGCGCCGGGTTCCGAAAACCCCTGGCACCAGATCTCTCCGTCGAGGATCGCGGGCAGGTGGCGCTCCCGCTGCGCGTCGGTGCCCGCCGCCAGCAGCGTCGATGCGGCGTGATGGATCGATACGAAGGGCAGGACCAGACGAGGCGCGTCGTGTGCGGCCAGCTCCTGATACAGCACGACCTGCTGGGCGACCGGCATCCCGCCGCCCCATTCCTTCGGCCAGTGCGGCACAGCGAATCCTGCGCCGCGCAGGGTCCGGAACCACTCCTTCTGGAATCGCACGAACTCGTCGTCCGGCACTCCGGTCTGCGCACGGCGCCAGTCGGGCGGAACGTGGACGCGACACCAGTCGCGGACCGTGGCCCGGAATTCCGCGAGCGTAGGGGCCGCAGCCTTCATCGCGTCGGCTCCTTCTGTCTCGACGCGTTCTTCCGGAGCGCGGTCAGCCGGTCCCGATGCTCGGCGGACTGCATGGTCGCGACCTCGGCCGCGAAACCGGCCTGCATCGGACCGCCGAGCGCTTGGGACAGGTACATGTTGACCACTCGCTTCGTAGCCCGCAATGCCTGCGCGGGTTGCGCGGCGAGCCGGGCGGCGAGGCGGTGCGCCTCGGGCAACAGATCCTCGGGTGCGGTGACGCGGGTGGCGAGGCCGAGTTCGACCGCCGTGCTCGCCGTGATCTTGTCTCCGGTATAGAGATACTCCCGGGACCGCATGATCGGGGTGAGCAACGGCCAGAAGGCGGCGCCACCGTCCCCCGCGACAAGACCGACTGCCACGTGGGGATCGGCCAGGTATGCCTTCTCCGACATGAGGACGACGTCGCAGAGCACCGCGACGCTGCAGCCGAGGCCGACGGCCGGACCGTTGACCGCGGCGATCACGGGGAGCGGGAAGCGCAACATCTCGTCGATGATCTCGGCGCCCTCGCGGATGCTCTCGTCGCGCCCGACCGGATCGTCGAGGAACGACGTGATCCAGTCCAGGTCACCACCCGCACTGAATGCGCGGCCGGCTCCGGTGAGGATCACCACCGCGGCATCGGTGTCGGCCGCCAGTTGCCGCCACACGGTCGCCAGTGCCCGGTGCAGAGTCTTGTCGACGGCGTTGAGTTCGTCGGGTCGGTTGATTTCGACGATGCGGATCGGCCCGTCGCAGGTCACGGTCAGCGCGCCCGGGAATTCGTAGTTCATCGCATCGCCTTCTCGTGAGCGTCACCGAACAATCCCGTCAGTCCACGCCGGCCGATCCGGCGGGTCAACGCGTCGAGCGTCCCGGACGGTCCCCACGGGATGCGCCGTATCGGCAAGCTGTACCGCGAGATCCAGGACAGCGTCGTCTCGTCGCAGAACCCGCTCGCGCCGTGCAACTGGTGCGCGACGCGAAACACCGTCTGTGCAGCTTCGACGGCCGCCAGGCGCAGTGCGAGCGCATCGTCGAGCGCTTCGGCGTTGCCGGCCTGGATGCTCCACAGTGTGTATTTCGCGAGTACGTCCAGTCCGGTGCGTTCGACTTCCGCCTCGGTGAGCTGGAACTGCACACCTTGAAGCGTGGCGAGCGGCGCGCCGAATTGTTCACGAAGGAGCACGTGCGAGCGCGTCAACGCCATTGCCCGGTCGAGCATTCCGAGCAGCGTCCAGCACGGCAGGGTCAGTGCGAGCGCGAGGTCGCTCGCACCGTTGTCGTCGACCGGCTGGAGGTCGAGTTGCGCGACGAATGCCGAGGTTCTCGGCGGGGTGCTCGGGGGCCTGGCCACCGCGATACTGCGCCGGCCGTCCAGCGAGACTGCAGCCCACCGTAGATCGAGACATCCGACGGGCGCCTTGGGGTCGGAGTCCGCGACGACGAGCAGTCCGTCGACGTCGAGATCGGCCGGGCGCGCCAACCGTTCCGCAACCGGGTAGGGCACCGCCCAGTAGCCCACGCTGCGGCACAGGGCGGCGGATGCCTCGAGTTCGTCGGCGTTGCCACGCGGATCGAGGTCCCACGCACCCAGCTCACCGAGCAGTGGTGCCACGGTCGTTCGGCGACGGTCGGGGTCGTTTTCGACTGCCAGAGTGAGGTCGTCACCTCCGGCCGCTTCCAGTGCTCGGACCACTTCGCGTCCGTAGTCGGTTGCTTCCGTGCTCAGGTCCGTGTTCATGATGCCGCCAGAAGGGTTCGGGCCAGCAGGATCCGCTGCATCTCGATGCTTCCCGATGCCACGGTAGCTGCTTGTGAATACCGCCAGTGATCTTCGACCGCGCGCCGGAACCACTTGGCGGTGTCGTCGTCGAATCCGTTCGCATCGTCGTCGGGCGGTGTGGCGTAGGCGGCTATCTCGGTGAGCACCTCGGCGCTGTCCTGATCGAGGGTGGTCACGGCGATCCGATATGCCGCCGCGTCGCCCGGTTGCACGTCGCCGCCGCTTTGCAGCGACACCACCCGGTAGGCGAGAAGCCGGGCACGACGGCAATGGGTGAGCATCCTGGCCCAGCGTGCTTTCAGTTCGTCCGGCACATCGTCCCACCGGTCGCCGAGGACCGACGGCGCCGCCTGCAGGAGACGCTCGCATCGGGCGTACCGGGCGATGCCCACCCGTTCGTAGGCGAGCACTTCCTGCACCACTTTCCAGCCCTCGTCCACCGTGCCGAGAACATCGGCGTCGGTGACACGGAGGTTGTCGAAGAACACTTCGTTGAGGTGATGGGGACCGAGCATGGCGCGGATGGGCCGGACCTCGATGGCAGGATCGGACATCGGCACGAGGAACACGGTGAGGCCCTGCTGCTTCCGCGCGCCGGTCGAGGTTCGCGCCAGCAGGAAACACCACTGCGCCATCGTGGCGTAGGAGGTCCAGATCTTCTGGCCTGAGATGAGCCACCCGTCGCCGTCACGGCGCGCAGCGGTCCGCAACGAGGCGAGATCCGATCCGGATCCCGGTTCACTGAACCCTTGGCACCAGATTGCCTCGCCCCGCGCGATGGGCGGCAGATGGGTGCTCTGCTGGTCTGCTGTCCCGTGACGCATTATCGTCGGTCCCACCCAGTTCACGCCCATATACTGTGCGCCCCTGGGCTCGTGGTGCGCCCACATCTCTTCGCGGACCACCGTCTGCTCCCAGATCGACGCTCCACGACCGCCGAATTCCTCGGGCCACGTCATGCACAGCAGGCCACGGTCGGCGAGGAGCCGGCAGAACGCCTGTGCCGCTTCGAGATCGGCAGGGTCGTCCGTGAACGCGCCGAGAAAGTGCGAGGGGACGTGCTCGTGTACCAGCCGGCGCAGCTCACTCCGGAGTTCCGGGGCCGCCCCACCCATCGTGAAGTCCATGCCCGGACATTACGACAATCCTAACAAGGATAGCAATGCTTAAGAGAATTAACCTCGCAATACTTGGTAGAAAAGACGGCCTGTCGCTAGACTGACGTTCCATGTATGGAAGGCGCTTTTCGTGACGACCCCGCGGCGCGGCCGGGTGCCCCAACGCCGCATCGCCGAGACCGTTGCCGCGGAATTGCGCGACCACATCCTGTCCGACGACAACTACCGTCTGCCGACACAGGACCAGCTGGTCAAGGACTTCGGCGTCAGTTACCCCTCGATCCGGGAAGCACTTCGCATCCTGGAAACCGAAGGACTCGTCACCGTACGCCGGGGCAACGTCGGCGGCGCCGAAGTCCATCGCCCCGACGAGTTCTCCGCCGCCTACCACCTCGGACTCTCGCTCCAGGGCGCCCGCGTCACCCTGCGCGACCTCGCGGCCGGCCTGCAGATGCTCGAGCCGATGTGCGCGGCCGAGTGCGCGCGGCGTGAGGATCGACTCGAAGTGGTCGTACCCGTCCTCGAGGCTTCCATCGAGAGTTCCGCGGAGGTTGTCGGAGACGGCGTCGCGTTCACCCAGACAGCGCGCGAATTCCACGATCTCGTCGTCTCCTTCACACCCAATGTGACGATCCGGTACGCCGTGAGCAGTTACGTCGCCCTGTGGTCCGCGCAGGAGGAGGCCTGGGCAGAGGCCCTGACCCGACGCGGCGAGTACCCGGCCGAAGAGGACGCGAACGAAGCCGTGCGCGCCCACCAACGGATACTCGGGGAGATCGCCGCAGGCCGCGCCGACGAGGCGGAACGACTCGCTCGGATCCATCTCGCCGCGACCCAGACTCTCGTGCTCGAACGCTTCGGCGACAGCGTGGTCAATGCGTCGGCCGCATTGGAGCGCAACGCCATTCGCGCCGGTAGGCGTTCGCGAATGTAAGCACTCCCCTACTCCACCGGAATATCCCACCCGGTACGCCACCGAACGGCCGAGCACCGCGTTTCGACGCCGTGCCCGGCCGTTTCGCGTGTGACCGGCCCCCGAGTCGGCAGGGGTCCCGACTCCTCGGATCTCCGTACCGATCAGACGAGAATGTAGTTCTCGTCAGAGTGCAGGCGCACCGGCCTATCATTGTAAGGATAACAATACTTGTAACGCTGTTGCGTTCGTGGTTAACTGCGAAACGCAGCCGGGAGTGGCTTAGGTCACTACTTTTTACACGGATTCTCCGCATACGCCTCGCAGTACGGCCACTCTCGCGCCCATAACGGCAGAACCATGTTCTCGTAATACGCAGAACTGCGTTCTCTTACAGGAGGGGACCCACCTTGACGCAAGGGTCGCGCTACACAGGTACATCGACAAGCCTCGCGGAAGGATGGAGCCTCGAACGGCTCACCCCGCCCAGCAGGCTGTTCGGCGCGAACGGCATCCGTGCTGGTGCAGACGGCCGCATCTATGTTGCGCAGGTGGCCGGGAGCCAGATCAGCGCCTTCGACCCCGGAACCGGGGAACTCGAAACCATCAGCGCCATGGGCAGCGACATCACCGCGCCCGACGACCTGGCCTTCCACCCGGACGGCGAGCTCTACATCACCGAGTACTACGACGGCCGGGTCAGCGTGCGAGGCAAGGACGGAAGCACCCGCCTGCTGCGCGACGACCTTCCCGGCGCGAACGGCATCACGTTCCACCAGGGCCGGCTGTTCGTCGACGAATGCCGCCCCGACGGCCGCCTCATGGAGATCGACCTCAACGGCGGTGCACCCAAGATCCTCGCGGAGGGCCTCCAGCTCCCCAACGCCCTCGAAGTCGGGCCGGACGGAAAGCTGTACTACCCCATGCTCGGCACCAACGACATCTGGCGGATCGATCCCGATGGCGGCGAACCGGAACGTGTCGCCGGCGACCTCGGCGTGCCGGTCGCGCTGAAGTTCGATTCCGAGGGCTACATCATCTCTCCCCAGGTGGCATCGGGACAGGTGCTGCGCATCGACCCCCGCAACGGTGAGAGCACTGTCATCGCCGACATCGGTTCGGGCCTGGACAATCTCACCTTCGTCGGCGACCGCCTGTTCGTGTCGAGCTTCACCGGGCAGATCACCGAAGTGCTCGGGGGCGGCGAGACGAAAACGGCCCTCGCCGACGGGCTGACCTGGCCGTTGGATCTGACGGTGGGCCCAGACGGAACCCTCTTCGTCGCCGACGGAACCTTCCTGCTCGCGCTCGGCTCGGACGGCGAACTGCACACGGCAGGAATGCTCTTCCACCCCGGCTGGCCCGGTTACATCCGCGGCGTCACGGCCGTCGGGGACGGCGACTTCATCGTCGCCGGCGACACTCACGTCTCCCGCTACCGTCCCTCCACCGCCGAGAGCGAGTTGCTCTTCGACGGACTCTCCCAGGCCTACGGCGTCGCGGTCTCCGGGAACGGAACCGTGGCGGTCGCGGACCTCGGCACCGGCAAGGTGCACTCCGTCCGGTCCGGGCAGTCGGAAGTGCTGGCCTCGGGACTTCAGGATCCGACGGGCGTGGCATTCACCGCGGGTGGAACGCTTCTCGTCTCCGAAGCCGGGGCGGGTCGCGTCGTCTCCGTCACGAGCGGTGGCGTCGACACGCTCGTCGACGGTCTCGAACGACCGCAGGGAATCCTCGTACGCGACGGAAAGCTCTACATCGTCGACGCCGGGTCGAAGCAGTTGATCAGCGTGGACCTGGACACCAAGGCGCAGCAGATCATCGCCCGGCACCTGCCGGTCGGCGCGCCCGAAGGTGTCACCCCCAAGCCGCTCAAGGGGATCATCCCGTTCGCCGGCCCACAGGGACCGTTCGCCGGTATCGCCGCGGGCCCCGACGGCACTCTGTACATCTCCGCCGACGCCGAGGGCAGCGTCCTCGCTCTCCGCGAAGGGAAGTGAGCGTCCGATGAGCAACGAATTCGTCGATCTCACCGGCCGGATCGTCATCGTGTCCGGAGCGGCAGGCGGTGGCATCGGCACATCGGTGGCGCGAACAGCCGCCCAGGCCGGCGCGACCGTGATCGCGGTGAGCCGCTCGGAGGAGAATCTCACCAAGCACATCGAACCGCTTGCAGCAGAGGGACTATCGGTAATCCCTGTGGCCGCGGACGCGTCCACCGACGAAGGCATCGCGAAGGTCATCGAGCAGGCCCGCCGCACCGACGGCGACCTGTACGGCCTGGTCAACGTCGCCGGTGGTGCCGCACCTGCGACCTGGATGCCGGCCACGCGGGTGACACGCGACGACTGGCGCGCACTGTTCACGCAAAACCTCGAAACGATGTTCTTCATGAGCCAGGCGGTGGCCGCCGAACTGAAGTCGCAGTCGCTGCCCGGCTCGATCGTCTCCATCTCGTCGATCAGCGGCATGAACACCGCACCGTTCCACATCGGATACGGCACCGCCAAGGCCGCACTCGTCGCCGCGACGCGCACCATGGCCGTCGAACTGGCCACCGACAACATCCGCGTCAACGCCGTCGCGCCCGGAGTCACCCAGACCCCCGCCTCGGGCACCTATGTCGACGAGGATCCCGAGCGGGACCGTCGTGCCATCGCCATGGGTCGCCGCGGAAAGCCCGAGGAGCAGGCGGGAGCGATTCTCTTCCTGCTGTCCGACCTGTCGAGCTACGTCACGGGGCAGACGATCCTCGTGGACGGCGGACTGAACCTGAAGTGGACCCACATGGGCGCCGACCACACCTCGTTGTTCCTCAAGGACGACACCTTCCGCGCCGCCATCACCCGCTGACACAGCACGGTTTCAGAGGAGATCCCATGACCGACACCGTCGACAACATCGAAGACACCGCCACCGCGACCACCGAACCGCTTTCGACCCCGCTCACGATCGGTGTGGAGGCATACACCTCCCGCGAATACGCACGCGCCGAGGGCGACAAGCTCTGGGCGAAGGTGTGGCAACAGGTCGGCCGCGTCGAGGAACTCGCCAAGGTCGGGGACTTCCTCACCTACGAGGTTCTCGACGACTCGATCATCGTCGTGCGTACTTCCCCCGAGACGATCCGCGCGTACCACAACGTCTGTTCACACCGAGGCCGGCGGCTCGTCGACACCCCTGCCGGTGCCCGCGAAGCACACGGGTGCGCGAAGCAGTTCGTGTGCGGTTTCCACGGATGGCGCTACGACCTGGATGGCAACAACACCTTTGCGCCGGAACGGGACGACTGGCGGGAAAGCCTGACGGCCGAGCGTTCCCGCCTCGTGGACGTCAAGGTCGACACCTGGGGTGGCTGGATCTGGATCAACATGGACCCGGAGGCCGAGCCCCTGCGGGAGTACCTCGAGCCCGCGGCTTCCCTGCTCGACCACTTCCAGCTCGAGAACATGCGGTACCGCTGGCGCAAGTGGCTCGTCTTCGATTGCAACTGGAAGGTCGCGCTCGAAGCCTTCATGGAGACCTACCACGTGCCGTACACCCATCCGGAGTTCATGAACTTCGGCAACTTCCTGGGATGGTCGCGAGCACAGGGCAAGCACAGCAACATCGGTTACGACGCGCCGAAGGGCATGGAGGAGAACCAGGCGAAACTCCGGGTCGGCAACGGTCCGGACGCGCGCAAGGCCACCATTCAGCTGCAGAACTTCACGTGGGAGAACGCGAACACCAACACCACCCGGACTCTGGTCGACGCCGCACAGCGGCTGATCGACGAGCTGCCCGAAGGCACGCCTCCCGATCAGGTGCTGCGCCACTGGCTCGATTCGGCCCGCCGCGACGACGAGGCACGCGGCGTGGTGTGGCCGACCGTTCCGCCCGAAGTGGTCGCCCAGAGCGGTACCGCGTGGCAGATCTTCCCGAACTTCCAGATCGGGCATGCCCTCAACAACATGCTCTGCTACAGCGCCCGTCCCTACGGCGACGACCCCGACAAGTGCATCTTCGAAGCCGCTGTGTACGAACTCTTCCCCGCCGGTGAGGAGCCGAAGACGGAATGGGAGTACACCCCCGCGGACGACCCGGGCTGGCGCACGGTGCTTCCCCAGGACTTCCACAACATGGCCGCTGTTCAAAAGGGCATGAAGACCCGCGGGTTCTCCGGCCCCAAGCCGAATCCGTACCGCGAACGCAGCGTCGTCAATCTCCATCACAATCTCGCCACCTACATGGGTACGGGCGCTCCGCGCGACCTCGCCTGACCCGACTCCCCCCTAGCCCGAGGATCTCCGCATGAAGAACTGCGCCCCCACCCAGACACCCGACGTCGACATCCC
>NZ_JAXION010000083.1:0-19855 GCF_049311045.1 Rhodococcus sp. 7Tela_A2
CCGCGCCGAGGGGGCGTGCTTCAAGCGGGCGCGCGGGCGGGCCCCGCCCACCGACGCGCGCGGGGTGCGCGGCGCGGGCCCCAGCCCGGGCCACCTCGGCTCCTACCGCCAGTACCTGGTCAATCATGAGGTCGGGCACGCCATCGGCTTCGCTCAGCACGAGCGGTGCGGGGTGCAGGACGGTCTCGCGCCGATCATGATGCAGCAGACCTTCGGCACGAACAACGACGACATCGCCCGGCTCGATCCCGGCGGGGTGGTGCCGGCCGACGGGCTGCGGTGCCGCTTCAACCCGTGGCCGTACCCGAGGGCGTGACGCCGCCGCGACTGTGAGCGGTGGAACAATGGACCACGACCGTCCCGCCGGCCGAGGAGTATCCGTGACCGTATCGACGCCCTCGGTGGATCCGAGCGCCTTGCAACCGCTGGTGGAACCGGCTGCCGACCTCGATCGTGACGAGGTCGCCCGATACAGCCGGCACTTGATCGTTCCGGACGTCGGTGTGACCGGACAGAAGCGGCTCAAGAACGCGAAGGTGCTGTGCATCGGTGCGGGCGGCCTCGGTTCACCGGTGTTGCTGTACCTGGCCGCGGCGGGTGTCGGCACCCTGGGCATCGTCGAGTTCGACGAAGTCGACATGTCGAATCTGCAGCGGCAGGTGATCCACGGCCGCTCCGATGTGGGCAGGGCGAAGGGCGAGAGTGCCCGCGACAGCATCAACGCCATCAACGAGCACGTCGACGTGCGGTTGCATCCGACCCGCCTCGATTCCGGCAACGCGGTGGCTCTGTTCGAGCAGTACGACCTGATCGTGGACGGCACCGACAATTTCGCGACCCGCTACCTCGTGAACGACGCCGCGGTGCTCGCCGGCAAGCCGTACGTGTGGGGATCGATCTTCCGTTTCGAAGGCCAGGTGTCCGTGTTCTGGGAGAACGCTCCCGGCGGGCGCGGCCTGAACTACCGCGATCTGTATCCCGAGGCGCCGCCGCCGGGCATGGTGCCGTCCTGCGCCGAAGGCGGTGTCCTCGGTGTCCTGCCCGGCACCGTCGGCACGATCATGGCGACCGAGGCCATCAAGCTGATCACCGGGATCGGTGAGCCGCTGCTGGGACGGCTGATGATCTACGACGCACTCGCGATGTCGTTCCGCACCGTGACGTTGCGCCGGGATCCCGGCCGCGTACCGGTCACCGAACTGATCGATTACGACGTGTTCTGCGGCGTCGTCCCGGACAACGCGGCGGCAGCCGCCGATGCGACGATCACGCCGGTTGAGTTGCGCAGGATGCTCGACGAGGGCCGCGACGTCGAAGTGATCGACGTCCGCGAACCGGTGGAGTGGGACATCGTCCGCATCGACGGTGCCCGGCTGGTTCCCAAGGGCCGCATCCTGTCGGGCGAGGCCCTGGCCGAACTGCCGCAGAACCGGCCGATCGTCCTCTACTGCAAGACGGGCGTGCGGTCGGCGGAGGCGCTCGCCGTGCTCACGCGCGCGGGGTTCTCCGATGCCACCCACCTTCGCGGCGGTGTACTCGCGTGGGCGCAGCAGATCGATCCCTCCCTGCCCGTCTACTGACCGCCGGCGCCGGGCCGTTGCCGCATCCTCCGGCCCGTTGTCGCCGAGCTGTGACCGGAAAACAGCGGAGTGCCTCCCGGGACCCGGCAGGGTACGCCGGTACCGTGTGGGCGTGAGCTCACTCGAACCACCGCAGCACGTGTGCTCTACGTTCGGCCTTCGCGACGTCGAGCCGGTCGCCCTCGGCGCCGACTGGGACGGCGGTTTCCGGTGTGGAGACGTGGTCCTGTCCCGGGTCGCCGACCACGCCCGCGCGGCGTGGTCCGCGAAGATCAGGGAGACGCTGACCGTCGACGGAGTACGGCTCGCCCGGCCCGTCCGCTCGACCGACGGGCGTTACGTGGTGTCCGGATGGCGCGCCGACACATACATCGTCGGGACTTCCGAACCCCGGCACGACGAGGTGGTCTCGCTGTCGCTGCGGTTGCACGTCGCGACCTCACAACTCGAGCGCCCGCGCTTCCTCATGCAGCCACCGGTGGCACCGTGGCAGGACGTCGACGTGTTCGTCGGGGCCGACCGCGCGGCGTGGGAAACGGTGCCGCTGCGGACCGCGCGCGCTGCGGGTGCCCCCGAGACGGTCACCCCCGACGGACTCAAGAGCCTCGACCTCATCGGGCAGCTCGCCACGTTCCGGAAGCCGGTGCACCTGCCCGATCAACTCGTGCACGGCGATCTCTTCGGCACCGTCTTGTTCGCGGGACGAGCCGCGCCGGGCCTCACCGACATCACGCCCTACTGGCGTCCCGCGTCGTGGGCGGCCGCGGTGACCGTCGTCGACGCGTTGTCGTGGGGCGGCGCCGACGACGGTCTCATCGCACGGTGGGAAGACCTTCCGGAGTGGCCGCAGATGCTGTTGCGCGCCGTGATGTTCCGGCTCGCGGTCCATGCGCTGCACCCCCGATCCACCGAAGAAGCGTTCCCCGGGCTGGCGCACACCGCCGACCTGGTCCGATTCCTTCTCTGATATCGGTTACCGCCACCTCACACCGTCGCCCGTCACCGGGTGAGCATCTCTTGACGCGACGGTCATCGCGGGCAGCACCGCGGCAACACCCGTTGCCTACCTTGGGTTCATCACACACCTGAGAAGGGCGGCCGGCATGGCAGATTCGGTCCGGAACGAGACTCTCCGAGAGAGATTCGCGCGCAAGCACTACATCGAGAGCTGGGACGCCGAAGACGTCGAGGCGTGGGAGTCCGGCGGCAAGCAGATAGCCAAGAGAAACCTGATCTGGTCGGTCATCGCCGAACACGTCGGATTCTCGGTGTGGTCCGTGTGGTCGGTCATGGTGCTGTTCATGCCCACCGACATCTACGGCATCGACGCCGCGGGCAAGTTCTTCCTCGTCGCGGTGCCCACGCTCGTCGGTGCCGTGCTCCGCATTCCCTACACCGTGGCGACCGCACGATTCGGTGGCCGTAACTGGACCGTCTTCAGTGCGCTCGTGCTGTTCGTCCCGCTCATGGGCGCGCTGTATCTGATGCTGAACCCGGGGCACTCGTACAGCACGTTCATGCTGGTCGCGGCGCTTGCCGGCGTCGGCGGCGGTAACTTCGCCTCGTCGATGACGAACATCAACGCGTTCTACCCCCAGCGACTCAAGGGCTGGGCACTCGGGCTCAACGCGGGTGGCGGCAACATCGGGGTGCCGGCGATTCAGCTTATCGGCCTGCTGGTCATCGCGACCGTCGGCAATACCGAACCGTGGATCGTCTGCGCCGTCTACCTGGTGCTGTGCGGTGCGGCCGCGATCGGTGCGGCCCTGTTCATGGACAACCTCGGCGACCAGAAAGCGGACCTGCGTGCCATGGGCCGCGCGCTGAAGTTCAGTGACTCGTGGGTCATCTCCTTCCTGTACATCGGCACGTTCGGTTCCTTCATCGGCTTCAGTTTCGCGTTCGGCCAGGTGCTTCAGATCAACTTCCTCGCCGGCGGCGACACACCCGCCCAGGCTGCTCTGCACGCCGCCCAGATCGCCTTCATCGGCCCGTTGCTCGGCTCGCTCTCGCGTCCGATCGGTGGGAAACTGGCCGACCGTATCGGCGGCGGCCGCATCACGATGTACACGTTCGTCGGTATGGCGCTCGCCGCCGCGGTACTGATCGTGGCGGGAACCCTCGACGACGCGAGCGCCGGCGCAGCGTCCGGCGGCGTCCTGACGGCCATGGTGCTCGGGTTCATCGCACTGTTCCTGTTGTCCGGCTTGGGCAACGGCTCGGTGTACAAGATGATCCCCTCGATCTTCGAAGCGAAGGCCCAGGGCCTTGCCGGTGCCGATCGTGCCGAGAAGGCGGCGTGGTCGCGCAGCATGTCCGGCGCCCTCATCGGATTCGCCGGTGCCATCGGCGGACTCGGCGGCGTCGGTATCAACCTCGTCTTCCGCGGTTCGTACGGTGGCGAGGCACAGTCCGCCACCATGGCCTTCTGGGTCTTCGCGATCTTCTACCTCGTCTGCATCGCGGTGACGTGGGTCGTCTTCCTTCGCCGCCCGCAGCAGCCCGTCGAGTCGTCCGCGCCCACATCGACCGCACCGGTGACCGCGGCGACGCGACTGTCCGACGCCACCGTCTGACACCGACCCGCCTGCACGAACAGAGAGAGACTTCCCATGAGCCGCAAGAACGTCGTCGTCGTCGGACACGGAATGGTCGGGCACCGCTTCGTGGAGGCATTGCGTTCCCGCGACGAGCACGACGCGTGGAAGATCACGGTCCTCTGCGAGGAACCGGACCCCGCCTACGATCGCGTCGGATTGTCCTCGTACGTCGGAACCTGGGATCGCAGAGAACTCGCGCTCGCCGGAAACGACTATGCGGCAGACCCTCTCGTCGATCTTCGGGTTTCTTCCCGCGTCGTGTCGGTCGATCGGGCGGCGCGTACGGTGACCACCGATGCCGGTGACGTGCTGGCCTACGACGCGCTCGTCCTCGCGACCGGTTCCTACCCGTTCGTGCCGCCGATCCCCGGCAACGCACTGCCGGGGTGTTTCGTCTACCGCACGCTCGACGATCTCGACGGCATCCGGGCGGCGGCCGACGCCGCGTCCGTGCACGGTGACGCCCCGGTCGGTGTGGTGGTCGGCGGCGGCCTGCTCGGGCTCGAGGCCGCGAACGCTCTCCGCCGGCTGGGAATGTCTCCGCACGTGGTGGAGTTCGCGCCGCGTCTGATGCCGCTGCAGGTCGACGAGGGCGGCGGACGGGTCCTCGAACGGCTCGTGACCGAGCTCGGGCTCACGGTGCACACCGGGGTGGGCACGGCCGGAATCACCGAGGGGCCTTCCGGTCTCGTCGTCGAACTGTCCGACGGATCGACGATCGACGCCGCGGTGCTGGTGTTCTCCGCCGGAGTGCGCCCGCAGGACACGCTCGCCCGCGACGCCGGTCTCGACCTGGGCGCGCGCGGCGGTGTTCTCACCGACCTCGGGTGCCGCAGCACCACGGACGACGCGATCTATGCCATCGGAGAGTGCGCGGCCGTCGAGGGCACCTGCTACGGGCTCGTGGCTCCCGGGTACAGCACCGCAGAGGTGGTCGCCGACCGACTGCTCGGCGGCGCCGCCGAATTCCCCGGCGCGGATCTGTCGACCAAACTCAAGTTGCTCGGTGTGGACGTCGCCAGCTTCGGCGACGCGCACGGGGTCACGCCCGGTGCGCTCGAGGTGGTGCTGTCCGACTCGGCGAAGGGAACCTACGCGAAGCTGGTCGTGTCGGACGACGCGAAGACGCTGCTCGGCGGAATTCTCGTCGGCGACGCGTCGGCGTACGGCACCTTGCGTCCGCTCGTCGGCCGCGAGCTTCCGGGCGATCCGGCGGCGCTCATCTCCCCGGCAGGTGAAAAGCCCGGCGCCGGAGCGCTTCCCGACGATGCCGAGGTGTGTTCGTGCAACGGCGTCACCAAGGGTGCGATCTGCGGGGCGATTGCGGACGGGGCGTGCGACATCGCGCAGGTCAAAGCGTGTACGAACGCCGGCACCACGTGCGGCGGGTGCCTCCCGACCGTCAAACAACTTCTCAGCAGTTCCGGCGTGCCGATGTCGAAGGCACTGTGCGAGCACTTCGAGCAGTCGCGCGCCGAGCTGTTCGAGATCGTGCGAGCCACGCAGATTCGCACCTTCTCTGCACTGATCTCGCGCTACGGCACCGGCCGGGGCTGCGACATCTGCAAGCCCGTCGTCGCGTCGATCCTCGCGTCCACCGACTCCGACCACATCCTGCATCGTCAGCAGGCGGGGCTCCAGGACACCAACGACCACTTCCTCGCCAACATCCAGAAGAACGGCACCTACTCGGTGGTGCCGCGGATGCCCGGTGGTGAGTGCACCCCCGAACAGCTCATCGTCATCGGGGAGGTCGCGCGCGATTTCGGGCTGTACGTCAAGATGACCGGCGGCCAGCGCATCGACATGTTCGGTGCCCGGGTGGAGCAACTGCCGGCGATCTGGAAACGGCTCGTCGACGCCGGGATGGAGTCCGGGCAGGCCTACGGTAAATCGCTGCGCACGGTGAAGAGCTGTGTCGGCTCGACCTGGTGCCGGTACGGCGTGCAGGATTCGGTCGGGATGGCGGTGGATCTCGAAATGCGGTACCGCGGTTTGCGAGCGCCGCACAAGTTCAAGTTCGGCGTCTCCGGTTGCGCGCGCGAATGCGCCGAAGCGCGAGGTAAGGACGTCGGGGTGATCGCCACGGAAAACGGCTGGAACCTCTACGTGTGCGGTAACGGCGGGCAGTCCCCGAAGCACGCGCAGTTGCTCGCCGGTGGGCTCGACGACGAGACCCTGGTCCGGTACATCGACCGGTTCCTGATGTTCTACATCCGCACCGCCGACCGGTTGCAGCGCACGGCGCCCTGGCTCGACGCGCTCGACGGCGGGCTCGAGCACCTCAAGGACGTCGTGTGCGGCGACAGCCTCGGCATCGCCGCCGAACTCGAAGCCGCGATGGCAAAGCATGTCGCCGGGTACAAGGACGAATGGGCGGGAGTGCTCGAGGATCCCGAACTGCTGGCGCGCTTCGTCTCCTTCGTCAATGCCCCGGAGCAGCCGGACCCAACCATCCGATTCGACGACTCCGGCAAGCGGAAGGTACCCGTCCTGGTCGGCATGCCGAAGATCGGGCGGGATGCGTCCGCGTGACGTGCCTGCTTACGTGGAGGGAATCGGTGGGTAACGCGCGTGAAACACCGGGGCCACAGAATGCCAGGACGGAAGTTTCGAGGAGGGACCATCCCATGACCGTCATCGAGTCGCATACCGCTGGGGGTTCGACGCGTGAGAGCGTGTTCGACGGGCGCCTGGAATGGACGTCGGCCTGTCCGCTCAGCCACCTGATTCCCGGCCGCGGAGTGGCCGTCCTGCTGCGCGGGGGCGAACAGGTCGCG
The DNA here is from genome assembly GCF_049311045.1 of Rhodococcus sp. 7Tela_A2. Lineage (NCBI taxonomy): Bacteria > Bacillati > Actinomycetota > Actinomycetes > Mycobacteriales > Nocardiaceae > Rhodococcus > Rhodococcus sp. 7Tela_A2. Next base: position 6,961 of record NZ_JAXION010000083.1, read on the forward strand.
GTGTTCCTGCTCGACGACGGCACGCTGCGCGCGGTCGGGAACTTCGATCCGTTCGGCCGCGCCGCCGTGATGTCCCGCGGCATCGTCGGGGACCGCGCGGGCGAACCCACCCTTGCCTCACCCCTTCTCAAGCAGGTGTTCTCGCTCGACGACGGTCGCTGCCTCGACGACCCGTCGGTGCGGTTGCCGGTCTACGACGTGCGAGTGTGGGCGGGTGTCGTGCAGGTCCACAGCCACCTCACCAGCGCGCGCTCCGACGACGGTCCGGCGACCGGCGCCGAGCTTTCGTGAACCAGGACAACACGCCGCTGCGCGGTTTCACCGTCGGAGTCACGGCGGCGCGACGTGCGGACGAGTTCGCGACGTTGCTCACGCGGCGCGGCGCCGACGTGGTGCACGCACCGGCGATCCGCATCATCCCGCTCTCGGACGACACCGAACTCGAGCGGGTGACCCGCAGCATCGTCGCCGGCCCACCGGACATCACGGTCGCGACGACCGCGATCGGATTCCGCGGCTGGATGGGAGCAGCGGACGGGTGGGGGCTTTCCGACGATCTGGCGCGCTCTCTTGCGGGTAGCCGCATCCTGGCCCGGGGACCGAAAGTCACCGGGGCGATCCGCGCCGCGGAATTGCGCGAGGAATGGTCACCGGCGTCGGAGTCGTCCGCCGAGGTGCTCGAACACCTGCTCGCCGAAGGTGTCCGGGGCCGCCGGATCGCGGTCCAGCTGCACGGTGAGCGCACCGAGTGGGAGCCGGGAACGGATGTGTGCGAAGCGCTTCGGGCCGCGGGTGCGGATGTCGTCGCGGTCCCCGTCTACCGGTGGACTCCGCCCGACGATCCCGCGACGCTGGACCGCATGATCGAGCAGGTCGCCGATTACGGGCTCGACGCGGTGAGCTTCACGAGTGCACCGGCGGTGGCCTCGATGCTCATGCGCGCCAAGGACACCGGAATGCTCGAACTGATGTTGCGAGGGTTTCGCACCGGTGTCGCCGCGGTGTGCGTCGGCCCGGTCACCGCGGCGCCGTTCGTCGCTCTCGAGGTGCCGGTGACGATGCCCTCGCGTGCACGGCTCGGCTCGCTGGCGCGGCACCTCGCCGAGGAACTTCCGCGCCGCGCCGTGCGGATCGAAGCCGGAGGGCATGTCCTCGGAATGCGCGGGCGGTGCGTGATGGTCGACGACACCACCCGGTGTCTGGCCCCTGCGGGGATGGCGCTGATCCGGACGCTCGCGTCGCGGCCCGGACGCGTCGTCTCCCGCGAAGAACTGCTCGCCGCGCTTCCCGGAGGCGGCGGAGACACCCATGCGGTGGAGACGGCGGTCGCGAGGTTGCGGTCGGCCCTCGGAGCGCCGTCGATCGTTCAAACCGTGGTCAAGCGCGGCTACCGCTTGGCGGTCGATCCGGAAGGACCCTGAGCCATGACCGATCCCGCTCTGCTGCTCGTCGCCCACGGCACCCGCAACCCGCGCGGAGTCGAGATGATCGCCCGCCTCGCCGACGCGGTGTCCGGCCGGGTCGGCGCGCCCCGGGTGGCATTCGTCGACGTACTCGGTCCGTCGCCGTCCGAGGTGCTGCGCGAGGTCGCGGGGCCGGTGGTGCTGGTGCCGGCGTTCCTCGCCTCCGGATATCACGTGCACGCCGACGTGCCACGGGAGGTCGCCGACAGCGGTCACGGCAGAGTGCTGGTCACTCCGGCTCTCGGCCCCGACCCGGTCCTGGCGCGTGTGCTCGTCCAGAGGTTGCGCGAGGCCGGGTGGCGTCCCGGGGATGCCGTGGTGCTCGCGGCGGCCGGGTCGTCCGACCCGAGGGCACTGCACGACGTGCACCGCGCAGCCGACATGCTGTCGGCCCTGACGCACCGGACCGTGTCCATCGGCTACGTCGCGACCGGAGAACCGCGCGTGCCGCAGGTGGTCGAGGAGCTGCGCGAGCGAGGAGCCCGGCGGGTGTTCGTCGCGTCGTATCTGTTGGCCGAAGGACTGTTCCACTCCCGTCTGTCCGGCGCCGGCGCCGACGGGGTCACCGCCCCGCTCGGCGTGACGGCGCCTGTGGTCGATCTGGTCGCCCGCCGGTACTACGCCGCCGTTCCTGCGCTGAGGGCAAGCGCGGGGGTGCGCCCGGCGCGGTGATACGGCCGTACGCCGGACGCGTCAGCGGGGGAGCGGCAGCAACTCCACGACATCTCCGTCGGAGCACCGGGGCGGCACCAGCGCTATCGCGGTGCGGCCGATCAGGCCGGCGAGGTGGGCGGTGCGGATCGCGTTGTCGCACAACCACTGTCCATCCTCACGCTGGCGAGCGGGTAACAGGCGTGTGCGATCGCCCTCCACCTCCGACGCGTTCGCCAGAGGGCCGACCAGGCGTGACGGCGGCGTGCGGCCGGTACGGCCGTCGACGACGGCCGGAAGCATCACCAGCAGCGTCGACAACGCCGCAACCGGGTTTCCCGGCAGGCCCAGCACCGCGCGGCCGTCGGGCAGCACGGCGGCGACCTGGGAACCGCCGGGCTTGCACCGCACACGTTCGACGACGATGTGCGCACCTGCCCGGTCCAGAGCGCCGCGCAGCTGATCCGCGGCGCCGCCGCCCGTAGCCCCCACGATCACGAGCACGTCGACGTCCTGTGTGCCTGCGAAGAGGGCCTCGAACCCGCCGGGGCTGTCGTGCAACAGCGTCTCACCGACCGGTTCGGCGCCACACCACCGGACGAAACGGGGGAGCACAGGGCCCAGAGAATCCCGGGTCCGGCCCTCGAGCAGCGGACCGTGGCGCACGATCTCGTCGCCACTGATGACGAGGTGCACCCGGAGCGGGCCCCGGACGTCGATCTCGGCGACCTCGCCGCTCAGTGCCGCGGACAGGACGGCGGGGGTGACGGTCTCGCCGCTTTCGGCGAGCACGAACCCGGGGTCCCAGTCTTCGCCCCGTCGGCGGGTGTCGTCACGCACCGGGCACTCCGGAAGCCGGTGCACCACACCGTTGTCCACGCGGACGAACTCGTCGCGGACGGCCGCGGTGGCACCGGCCGGGAGATGGGCGCCGGTCGCGATGCGGGCAGCCTCGCCGTCGGCGAGCGTGAACACCACGGGATCACCCGCGCGGCGGACCTCGGGCCGCAGTGCCCACGGTCCGTCACCTGCAACGGCGTAGCCGTCCATCGCGGACGTCGGCAGGGGAGGCAGGGCCGCTTCGGCGACGAGTGGGGCGGCGAGTGTCGCGCCCTCCGCCGCGGCGACGGGTATCCGCCGAGCGTCCAGCGGGAGCAAGGCCTGACGCACCAGCGATCGTGCGTCGTCCGGGCCGGATGCGACGCGTCCCGGGGCGTGGGCGACGCGCGCACGGTGCAGATCTGCCGGAGTGTCGCAGTCGGCGGTGCCCGTCACGGTGACCGAGGCGTACCGGTCGGGGAGCAGAGCCTTCATCGGCCGGTCGGCCACCTCCTCGCCGAGATGCGCGAGGCGTGCAGAGAGCGCGGGGCCTCGCCACACCGCGAGCAGGTACTGCGTCCTGCCCTCGTCGTCCACCGCAAAGGCGGCATCCGCGGACAGATCGGCGTCGAGGGCCGCGATCAGTGTTGCCACGGTGGCGGCGGTGACGAAGGGCAGGTCCGCCGCCAGCGTCACCACGACGTCGGCCACAGGGCTTGCGGCGGCGAGCGCCGCGACGGGCCCGGCGCCGGCCGGGTGTTCCTGGACCTGGATGATCGCGGGGTCGAGGTCGTAGCGCCGGGGGCCCACCACCGTGATCCGCGCACACCCGGTGACGGAGGCGAGGGCGGTGTCGAGGAGGCGCCGCCCCCCGACCGCCAGGGCGGGTTTGTCGACGCCTCCCATCCGGGTCGCGCGGCCGCCCGCGACGATCACTGCCTCCACGTCGGTCAGTGCACTCATATCCTCATGCTGCCCCATGACGCCGCAGTTTTCGCAGGGGCCGGTGTCCTGCCGAATGTCGATCAGTAGTTCTTGGGCATCGAGCCGAGCCGGGCGAGCAGAGGCGCGGCCTCGATCAGGGTGTGCGCTTCTTCGGGGCTCAGCGTGGTGAGCAGATCGCGTATGCCCCGTGCCCACGTGGCGTCGATCAGCGCGTTGTTGCGCCGGGCCAGGTCGGTCTGGTGAATCCGGTGCGATCGCCCGTCGTTCGGATCGGCGCGTCGCTCGAGCAGTCCCCGATCGACGAGGCGGCTGACGGTGGTGCTGACGTTGCTGTTCTGCAGGTCGAGCGCGCGCGCGATCTCCGAAATCGAACTGCCCGGGCGCTCGGCAACCGCGCGCAGGACCTCGATCTCGGAGTTCGGCATGGCCGACAGGCCCGCCTCGCGCTCGCCGAATCTCCGGAGCGCCCACACCAGCGAACGAGAGGTCCGGGCGAGGCTGTCGACGTCGCTGTCGCTTACGTCCCGTGGATTCACCATGCTACGATACTAGCTCTTAAATGTATATATACATTTAAATATACATCGGCAATGAAAGGCACGTATGCCCCAGCATGACTCCGCGACCACCCAGGCGCCGGATCTCCCCGAGAGCACCGAGACCGGTGACGACACCGGCGGCACGCCGTTCTCGGCGAAGTTGATCGCGGTCCTGGCTCTCCTCGCGGCAGTGGCGCCGCTGGCGATCGACATGTACCTCCCGGCCTTTCCGGAAATGGCCGAGGAATTCGACACGAGCGCGTCGGCGATTCAGCTGACCCTCACGACATTCCTGCTCGGAATGGCCATCGGCCAGCTCGTCTTCGGCCCCTTGTCCGACCGGTTCGGCCGCCGCCCGCTCCTGCTCGTCGGCACCCTCGCGTGCGCGGTGTTCAGTGCCGCGAGTGCGCTCGCGCCCACCATCGAATTGCTCGCGGGCGCGCGGTTCGTGCAGGGCTTCGCCGGTGCGGCGGGCATCGTGCTCGGCCGCGCCGTCATCGCCGACCGGGCCGAGGGCGTCGCGGCTGCCAAGCTGTTCAGCCTGCTCGTCGTCATCAACGCGGTAGCTCCGATCATCGCGCCTCTCGTCGGCGGTGTGATCGTCACGAACGTCGGCTGGCGTGCCGTCTACTGGGTGCTCGCCGGCTTGTCCGTCCTCATGTTCCTGGCCGTGCTGCTTCTGGTGGCCGAGACCCATCCCGTCGAGGGCCCCCCCCCCCGCCGCGCGCCCCCCCCAGGGCGGCCCCACCGCGATGCTGCGGGATGCCCGGGAAGTACTCCGGAACCGCCGGTACGTCGGATACACACTCGCGTACGCCTTCGCCTTCGGTGTGATGTTCGCGTACATCTCCGCGTCGCCGTTCGTGCTGCAGAACGTCCACGGCATGTCCACCGGCTGGTACACGGTGGCGTTCACCGCCAACGCGATAGGTCTCGTGATCGGCAGTATCGCGAACGACAACATCGTCCGCCGGATCGGCTCCGGCCGAACGTTGCGGATCGGCCTCACGATCCTGGCGTCCATGTCTGTCCTGATGCTCATCAACAGCCTTGCCGGACCGGCGATGTGGGTGACGCTGATCCTGCTGTGGTGCACGATGAGCAGCCTCGGACTCATCATCGCGAACGCCACCACCTTGGCCCTGGGCCAGGCGCAGCGCGCGGCGGGCACCGGCTCGGCGTTGCTCGGTGCGCTCCAGTTCCTGCTCGCGGCAGCGATCGCCCCGCTCGTCGGAATCGGCGGAGAGGACACCGCGGTGCCCATGGCGGTGGCGATGGTCGTCAGCGGCGTCATCGCGTTGGGTGCGATGGCGTTGGCCAGGCCCGAACGCGCCTGAGCACCAGCGAATCACGCACCTCGCCGGTGGGTCCGGATGGCCGGACCGACCGGCGAGGTCGTTGTCACGGGGCGGGGAAGAGGTGGCGTGCCTGCGCCAGATCCACTCGGTCTCCGCGGATCGGTGTGCCTTCGAGCGCCAGCCGGGCCAGTTGCCGGTAGGCGAGGTGCGCGGCAGGTCTGCCGGACGCCGGCACCACGCGATGCCACGGCAGGTCGGCGGTATCGGTACGCATGATCCAGCCGACCGTACGCGGGCTGGAAAGCTCTGCGGCATCGGCGATGTCGCCGTAGGTGGCCACGCGCCCCTCCGGGATGGACGCGACGAGCGCGCGCACCTTTTCGATCTGGTCGTCGGTGGTCGCGGCCATCTACAGCACCCGGGAGATGAGGTCGGCGGTCTCGGCGGGGCGGGCCTGCTCGATCATGTGATCGCAGTCCACCTCCACCTCCGTCAGGTTCGATCCCAGCCGGTCGGCGAGTGCGGCGCGGAACTCGGGCGAGGTGTATCCGGGCTGGACCTTTCCGGCCCGCGCGAACACGGTCCGGATGTGAGCGGGGGGCAACACGTAGTCCCGGGCGAGTTCGCTCCACGACGTCACCGTCGCGGCCACGCACACGCGCCAGGCGACGCGCCCCGAATCGAGCGCCACCAGATGCTCTTCGACCTCCGCGTCGAGCAGTTCCGGATCGACTTCGGCCCAGTCGGCGCCGACTTTCTCGGCACGCGCCTCCGCCTCGTCGGTGTAGTCCGGGTAGCGGGCCGTCGAGTCGGCGACCTCGAGCATCCGCTCCGGTGGCAACGCGATCGCCGGATCGAGCAGGACGAGCGCTCGCACGCGTTCCGGTGCCGCGGCGGCGAGATGCAGCGCCAAAGCGCCCCCGAAGGAATGACCCACCACCGTCACCGGACCGGAGGCATGCGTGTCCAGCACGCGGAGCAGGTCGTCGACGTGGCGCTCGAACGTCCAGGGCGGTGTCCACGGCGATCGGCCGTGGCCGCGAAGGTCGGGTGCGAGGAACCGGGCGTGGGGGAGATGAGTCTCCGCGAGGTGCCGCCAGCGCCGGCCGTGACCCGTGAGCCCGTGCAGAGCAAGGATCTGCGGCCCGTCGGCGGGGCCGAACAGGTGGGTGCGGAGGGTCTCGGCAGCGTTCACGCGACCACTATCGCAGCACGGCTACCGGTAGTAGACGGCCAGCGGGCCGTTGGGGCCGTCCACGCAGGTCACCGGGGTGTCGAACACGCGGGTGAGCGTGTCGTCGACCACGATCTCCTGCGGGGTCCCGAACTCGACGACGCGCCCGTTCTTCACCGCGCAGATCCGGTCCGCGTAGTGCGCGGCAAAGTTGATGTCGTGCAGGACGATGACCACCGTCCTCCCGAGTTCGTCGGCGGCACGGCGCAGGTGCTGCATCATCAGGACCGAATGCCGCATGTCGAGATTGTTGAGCGGCTCGTCGAGAAGGACGTAGTCGGTGTCCTGGCACAGCACCATCGCGACGTAGGCGCGCTGGCGCTGCCCGCCGGAGAGCTGATCGAGATAGCGGTTCTCGAGCGGGCCGAGGTCGAAGAACTCGATCGCGCGGCTGATGATCTCCTGATCCTGCCGGGTGATGCGGCCCTTCGAATGCGGGAACCGACCGAAGCCCACGAGCTGACGCACCGTCAGCCGGGTGACGAAGTGGTTCTCCTGACGCAGGATCGAGACGATCTTCGCGAGGTCTTTCGACGGGGTGCGGGCGATGTCGTATCCGGCGATCTCGATCGAACCGGAATCGGCACCGAGCAGCCGGCCGATGATCGTCAGCAGCGTCGACTTGCCGGCTCCGTTGGGCCCGACCAGTGCGGTGATACCGCCCGCCGGAATCTGGAGATCGACGGGGCCGATCGACACCCCGTCACCGTAGTCCTTGCGGACGCCCTTGAGCTCGATCACAGTCTGCCCTTTCGGAGGAGGACGTAGAGGAACACCGATCCGCCGACGGCTTCGATGATGATCGACACCGCGCCCTCGGCGTAGAAGATGTTCTTGAGAACGAAGTAGGCCCCCGTGAGGACGACGAACCCGGTCAGCACCGCGACGGGAAACACGTATCGGTGGTCGTAGGTGTTCGCGAACTGGTACGCGAGGGTGGCCACGAGAAAGCCCAGGAAGGTCATCGGTCCGATGAGGGCGGTGGAGACGGCCATCAGGACCGACACGAGGAACAGCACGATCATGATCTCGCGGCGGTGATTCAGGCCGAGGTTGGTGGTGATGTCGCGTCCCAGCGCCACCAGGTTGAGTTTCCGTGCACGCCACCACAGTGCGGCGGCAGCGGCTAGACACAGGGGAATCGCGACGGGGAGGTAGGAGGCGTCCGCGTTGGACACGGACCCGAACAACCGCGCGGTGAGGATGTCGAATTCGCTCGGGGTGAGCAGTCGCTGCATGAAGGTCGAGACGGAGCCGAGCCCACCGCCGAGGATGATCCCGACGAGCAGCATCACCTGCAGGTTGCCGTACTTACCCGACAGCAGCCATCCGTAGAGCACGAGCGAGAAGAAGACCATCAGCGCGATCTGCAGGAGGAACTGCGGAGTTCCTTGCAGTGCAACGACTCCGACGGCACCCAGAAAGTACACCGCGGCGGTGGAGATCGCGACGTACAGTGCCTCGAATCCCATGATCGACGGTGTGATGATCCGATTGTTCGTGGCCGTCTGGAACGCGACGGTGGCGGTGGCCTGGCACACCACGACGATTGCGATGACGACAAGGCTGGTCGCCCGCATCTCCGTGATCCGCCAGAATCCGGAACTCCCGAACGGCATCGGGTTGTTCCACACCAGCGTTCCCACCGCGAAGAAGCACGCGAGCAGCGACAGGCCGGCGAGCAGAATCCAGTAGCGCCGGCGCGCCTTCGGGTTCGGAAAGACGTCCGACGCAGGAAGTTCCGCCGGCGGTGCCGCGACCGCCGATTCCGCGCTGACGGGCATGGTTTCAGGCATGACGACGGCTCCGCAGCAGTAGAGCGATGAACACGACGGCGCCGACCACGCCGAGGATGAGCGAGACGGGGACCTCGAACGGGGCGATGATCGTCCGCCCGATGAGGTCGCACACCGTCACGATCGCGATGCCCAGCAAGCAGACCCAGGGCAGATTGCTGCGCAGGTCGTCGCCGCGGAACATGGAGACGATGTTCGGGACGATGAGGCCGATGAACGGCAGATTTCCCACGACGACGGTCACGACGCCGGTGGCCACAGCGATGAGGCCGGTGCCCAGGAAGATGATCCGGGTGTAGTTGAGCCCGACGTTCGTCGCCACGTCTTCGCCCAGGCCGGCCACCGTGAGGCGGTCCGCGACCAGGAACACCGCGACCGCAACCGCGGCGACGATCCACAGCACCTCGTACTGTCCCCGCAGGACGGAGGTGAAGCTTCCGGCGAACCACACGCCCAAGCTCTGGAGCATGTCGGTGGCCAGGGCGAGGTACGTCGTGATCGAGCCGACCACGGCGCCGAGCATGATGCCGACGATCGGCACGATGAGGGACGAGGACAGCGAGACGCGGCGGAGGAACAGGAAGAAGATCATCGTGCCGACGAAGGCGGCGGCGATCGCCCCGATCATCCGCGGTACGAGTCCGGATCCGGGCAGGAGGATCATCATCAGGATGAGGCCGAGGCCCGCCCACTCCGTCGTGCCGGCGGTGGTCGGCTCGACGAACCGGTTCTGGGTGAGCAACTGCATCACCAGCCCCGACATCGCCATTGCCGCGCCCGCCAGAACCAGCGCGATCGTCCGGGGGATGCGGGTGATCTCGAACATCTCCCAGCCCTGTTCGCCGCCGAAGATGTCGTACACCCCGGTGAACAGCGACATGGTCAGCAGGACACAGACTCCGAGGATTCCCAGGAGGAGTTTCCAGTCGAACAACCGGCCCTTGCGGGTCGGGGAAACCGTCGTTGTGCTCATCGATGCTGCTGTCTTCCGTGAGGCATTCATGCCTGGGCCCGCGGGACGAACCCGCGGGCGCCAGGAGTGACGAAGATCAGGACTTCTGCTGCTCGAGCAGGTCCGCGAGGGAGTTGAAGAACTCCGTGTACGTCTGGATGCTCTCGTTGGTGTAGGTATCGGTCGGCAGGAAGATCACCTTGCCGTCCTTGACGGCGGTGACGGACTTCAGCGCTTCGGTGTTCTCGATGATGTTCGCCGCGGGGACGAATCCCTCGCCGCCACCGTTGGCGGTTCCCGCGTCACGGTCCATCACGATGATCAGGTCGGGGTTGGAGGCTGCGACGGCCTCGACCGAGATGTCGTCGCCCTGGTGGTTGTCCGAGCTCTCGGGCACCTCGAGCGACGGGGTGAAACCGAAGATGTCGAACATGGGGCCGATCGTGCGGCCGGTGCTCGGCGCGACGTAGCCGATTTCGCCGCCGGAGGTGATCAAGCCCATCACGGACGTGTCGGGGGAGTAGGCGGCTTTCACGCGCGCGATCGAGGCGTCGAATGCGTCGTTGAGGGCCTGGGCTTCGGCCTGCTTGCCGAAGATCTCGCCGAGAACGGTGGTGCCGCGCTTGAGCTCGGCGTCGAACGGCTGGTCGTCGCGCGGAGTGACCTCGACGATGGCGGCGTCGGGCGCGAGGCGCTCGAAGTCCCCGCGGAACTGCGCGAACCGGCCGCCGTTGATGATGAGGTCGGGCTCGGCCGCGACAACCGCCTCGAGGTTCGGCTCGCGGTGGGTGCCGAGGTCGACGACGTCGCTGTCCTGCTTGTACCCGATCGTGCTCGGCATCAGGCTCACGGCGCCGGCCGACAGGTCCACGCCCCACGAGTCGAGCGTCTCGAACGTGCTGTTGTCCGTCGCCACCACGGACTTCGGCGGAGTCGTCACGGTCTGCTCGCCGAAGTTGTCCTCGATCGCGACCGTCTGGGCTGCCGCGGTGGTGTCGGCGTCGTCGGTCGTGGAAGTGGAGCACCCGGCCAGGGCGATGACGGCCAGGGCGCCGATTGCGGCGCGCCGGTAGTTACGGATGGCGTTCATAGCTGTGATCCTCGTTCTGCGTCGACAGTCGGCGGCGTGGTGCCGCAGCCGAGGCAGAGCTTAACCTAGCCTTACCTACCCGTTGCTTCCGGGCGTTAACGATTCTCCGGGCAGGGAGACGGCAGATGCCACCGGCCGGTTGTCGGGGGGTTCTGGTGGGATGTCGATATGCCCGACCTCGACCTCCGTGCGCCCGACCGCTCGCGACGACCTGCCGCGCGACTGGTCCGGCGACCGGATGTCGCACCGGCCGCCAGGACGTGGCCCGACGATGTGCGGGCAGTGTTCGCCGACGCACCGCCCGCCCCGCGATGGCGCCCCTGGCAGGTGCTCGGCGGGCCCGGTACCGGCAAAACGTCGCTGCTGGTCGACCTGGTGGTACATCGCATCTCCTCCGGGGTCGATCCCGAGTCCGTCCTCGTACTCACCCACTCCCGCCGCGCCGCGACAGCGCTGCGCGAGGCGATCACCGCCGGGCTGCTGGGTGCCGGTGCACGCGCCACCCGGGAGCCGCTGGTCCGCACCGTCCACTCGTACGCGTTCGCGGTATTGCGCTTACAGGCAACTGCGCACGGCAACCCGCCGCCGCGACTGATCACCGGCGCCGAACAGGACGCGGTCCTACGCGAACTGCTCCGTGGCGACATCGACGACGGTGCCACCGGGTGGCCCGAGCGACTCCGCCCCGCCCTCGGTATGACCGGATTCGCCGTCGAACTCCGCGATCTGATGCTGCGTGCCAGCGAGCGCGGGCTCGGTCCCGAAGACCTCGTCGCACTGGGCGAGCGGCGTGATCGCCCCGAGTGGGTCGCGGCCGGGCGATTCGCGCAGCGGTACGAGCAGGTCATGCTGCTGCGCGGCGCCGTCGGTCTCGAAGCACCCGAAGCGACCGCGCCCGGGGCCGCCCGCGCCCCCCACCGCGGGGGGGGGGGTGGCGGCCGGGGCCGCCGCCCCCCCCCTACGCGCCCGGGCCCGCGCTGGACGCGGCAGAACTCGGGGGGGCGGCGCTGGCCGCCTTCGCGACCGACCCCGACCTGCTCGCGTCCGAGCGCAACCGGATCCGTCACCTGCTCGTCGACGATGCGCAGCACCTCGACCCGCAGGCGGCTCACCTCGTGCGGGTGATCGGCACCGGTACCCGGACGAGCACCGTCGCGGGCGACCCCGACCAGAGCGTGTTCGGTTTCCGTGGCGCCGATCCCACCTTTCTCGAACGGTTGGCCGACGACGATCCGTCCCGCCGCATCGTGCTCGGTACCAATTACCGGGCCGCGCCCGCGGTAGCGGCGGTGACCCACCGCATCGCGCGCAGAGTGCCCGGGCTGCCTCCGCATCGCGGCGCCGCCTCACCCGATGGCACCTCGCCCGATGGCATCTCACCCGAGGCCGCAACCGAACCCGGCTCGGTGCGGGTGGTGGTGCAGCCGTCGCAGGCGAAGGAAGCCGCGCTCGTCGCCGACACCCTGCGCCGCGCCCACCTCGTCGACGGAGTGCCCTGGTCCCGCATGGCGATCGTCGTCCGATCGGTGCCGCGAGTCCTCGCACCGCTGCGACGCGCGCTGCTCGCCGCCGGCGTCCCCATGACCACCGCGGCCTCCGAGTTGCCTCTCGCCCGGCAGCACAGCGTGGCAGGTCTGCTGCTCGTGCTGCGGGCAGTGTCCGGTCGCCGGTTCGGCGGCGAGGAGGCGCTGGCGCTGCTGTCGGGTCCGGTCGGCGGTGCCGAACCCGTCGCCCTGCGTCGTCTGCGGCGAGGTCTGCGCCGCGTCGAATTGGCGTCCGGGCGCGACCGCGACTCTGCGGAACTGCTGCGTCTGCTGCTCACCGACGGCGACGGCGGTGACAAGGGCGGCGAGACCGCTCACCTCGTCCGCGGCCTGACCGAGGTGGAGTCCGCGCCGCTGCGAAAGGTTCTCGGCGTGCTGCGCAAAGCCCGCTCCGCGGCCCTGCGGGGCGGCGGACTCGAGGACGTGCTGTGGGAGGCCTGGCAAGCCACCGGTCTCGAACGACGCTGGGCCGCCGCGTCGGCCCGCGGCGGACCGGTCGGCGCGCAGGCCCACCGCGACCACGCCCCTGTCGGGGCCTTGTTCGACGCCGCCCCCCCCGAACGC
>NZ_JAXION010000084.1:0-19820 GCF_049311045.1 Rhodococcus sp. 7Tela_A2
CTAAACGGGCGGGGAGCACCCAGCCCCGCCCGGGGCCCGCCCCTCCTCCCGGAGCGGCGGGCCACAGGCGTGATCGTCGCGCGGGGGTGTCCCGGCTCAGCGGTTACGGTCCGAGGAGTAACCCCACAGCCAGTCCGTGTACTTGTAGCTCGAGGTGTCGCGGATGCGGAACAACTCGTTGCGAGCTTCGCGGCCTGCACCGTCGAGGTGCCACAGGTCGCCCCACATCCGGCCGGTGGTGAGGATGCGGTTGCAGCGCGGCGCGCGCTCGGCGTTGACATCCTGCAGGATCTTCGGCCAGTTCGCGTTGTCGCCCTTGTAGTCCTCGGACGCGTAGTCGGCGAGGCACTTGGCATCCTCGAGGGCCATCACGGCGCCCGAAGCCAGGTACTGCAGCGGCGGATGTGCGGCATCGCCGAGAAGGAGCATGCGGCCGTCGACCCAGTTGTCGATCGGATTGCGGTCGAACATCGGCCACCAGCGGTCCGTCCACAGGTACTTCAGGGCGGAGCGGACACTTTCGTGGCAGTGGTCGTAGGCGTGCGCGAGTTCCTCGGGGCTGCCCCACTTCTCCTCGCCGCGAAGGAACGCCGGCGACTGGAAGACGGCGACCTGGTTGAGCATCTCGCCCTGGCGAAGCGGGTACTGGATGAAGTGGCAGCGCGGGCCGATGTAGCCCACCACGTCCTCGATGTCCTCTTCGAGGGGGACTTCGTTCATCGGGAAGGTGCCGCGGAACGCGACGTAGCCGGAGCCGACGGGCTTGTCGTCGGACAGCTTGGGACGCAGGCGCGAGTGCAGCCCGTCCATCCCGAGCGCGATGTCACCGATGTGCTCTTCACCGTTCTCGAGGATGACGCGCACGGTGTCACCCTCGGTGACGACATCGGTCACCGTCGAATCGGTGCGGAGGTCGGCTCCCGCGCGACGTGCAGCGGCAACGAGTACCGAGTGCAGGTCGGAGCGGTGTACCACGAAGTACACGCCGCCGTAGTGCTCCTGGTAGTCGCGGCCGAGGTTCACCTTGGTGAGGATTTCGGCGGTCACAGCGTCGCGGAAGACGAGGTTCTTGGGCAGCACACCCTTGGCGATCACCTCGTCGTAGACGCCGAGCGACTGGAGGATGCGCGAGCCGTGCGGTCCGATCTGGAGTCCGGCGCCCACCTCACCGAACTCGGCGGCGCGCTCGAAGAGCGTGACGTTCGCACCCTTCAAGGCGAGAGCGAGGGCGTTGGCGACGCCACCGATGCCGCCGCCGGCAATCAGTACTCGCGCGTCCTTCAGATCGGACATGACACTCCTTCGGGTGGGGGGAACTGTGAGATCAGTGAGTGAGGATCGGGCCGCGCGGCGCGTCGTGGCGGACGGGGAACTTCTGCCAGATCACGGTGAGCAACAGCGCCGAGATCAAGGCGCTGACGCCGAAGAGGATGAAGTTCGAGTGGGCGCCGAGTCCGGCGGCGAGCAGCCATCCACCGATCTGTGGGGCGGCAACGGCACCGATCCGGCCGACGCCGAGAGCCCAGCCGAGTGCCGTGCCCCGCAGGTGGTCGGGGTAGTACGACGCGACGGCCGCGATGATCAGTGCCTGGGTGCCGTGGGTACCGACACCGGCGATCACGAAGATCAGGTACACCGCGGCGACCGGCGGATCGAGCAGCAGGGTCAGCAGCGCGACACCGGCCATCAGCGCGGCGACGATGCTCGTCGGCACCGAACCCCAGCGCACGCCGCCCCAGGCGGTGACGAACGAGCCGACGACGGCGCCGAGGTTGAGCGCCAGCGCGAAAGTCAGCGCGTTGCCCAGGTCGGTGCCCTCACCTTGCATGAGCTTGGGAAGCCAGGTGCCGAGGCCGTACCACGAGAGCAGGGTCACCACGGTCACCGCCGCGAACATGATGCTCACGGCGCGGAAACGGGTACCGAGCAGTTCCTTGAAGCCGCCCGCGGCGTTGCCGGGATGGGCATCGGGGGCGTGCTTGGGCAGCACCTTGATCGCCAGCGGAACGAGAATGAAGAGCGGGATCAGCGCGAAGAGGAACATCGGGCGCCAGCCCCAGTGGGGAATCACCGGGATGCCCACGAGGGCCGCGATCGAACCGCCGATCGGCACGCCGGACATCATCATCGTCGCGACGGCGGCGCGCCACTTGTTCGGCACCAGTTCGGCAGCCAGGGCGTTGGACGTCGGCACCAGTCCGCCGAGGCCGATTCCGGCGATCAGGCGCAGGATGCCGAAGACCGCAGGTCCGGGAGCGACGGCACACAACGCGGTGAACACGGAGAGGACGACAACGCAGCCGACCACCGCCTGTTTGCGTCCGATCGCGTCGGACAACCGGCCCGCGAGAACGGCACCGATCATCATGCCCAGGAATGCCAGGCTGCCGAGTGTGCCGGCCGTCGAGGAACTGATTCCCCATTCGTCCTGCAGGCTGGGGATCACGTTGCCGTAGACGATGAGGTCGTATCCGTCGAATACGACGAACAGCCAGCAGACGACGACTGCTGCGATGCTGCCGGGAGCCATGGGCAGACGGCGTGCACCGGAGGCGACGGTGGCCCCTGGGGAGATGTGCATGAATCCAACGTTGATGCGCTCACGTGCTCGGTGCAATAAAGTTCTTCTATGCAGAATGCGCCGAAACCAGGCAAACGCATCACGAAGCCGTCGTACTCGCTCGAGTCCGTGGACAACGCGCTGCACCTGCTGCAGTTGCTCCGCGACGTCGGAGCACTGCGGGTGAAGGACGCGGCGGAGGCGCTCGGCACCGCGCCGTCGACCGCGCATCGGCTCCTGGCGATGCTCGTCTACCGGGGCTTCGCCGTGCAGGACGAGAAGCGCCGCTACCACCCCGGTCCCGCGATGGGGGCCGGGCCGGCGAAGCACGGATGGACCAGAGAGCTTGCAGATATCGCGCGTCCGCACATGGAGGCGCTCGCGATGATGACGGGCGAGACCATCAACCTGGTTCTCCGGATCGGGTCGCAGGCACGTTTCCTGTACACGGCAGAAGCGGCAACGATGCTGCGTGTGGGGGACAGGCAAGGCCAGGTACTCCCGGCGGAACTCACCGCGGGCGGGCGCATCCTGCTCGCCGAACTCCCCCGGCGCACGCTCGAACAGCTGTACCTCCGACCGGCGGGCCCGCCGACCATCAGCCAGGGCCCGACCGCATCCGAGACGGACCGGCGGCTCGCTCCCGGTGAGTTCGAGATCTTCGTCAGTGAACTCGAAGCGGCCCGGCGCGTGGGATTCGCCGTCAACGTCGAGCAGACCGAACAGGGCGTCGCGGCATTCGGGGTCGCGGTGCGGAACGGTCGTGGGCACGCGATCGCGGCGCTCACCGCAGCGGTACCCGCGACCCGGTACCGGCAGCACCTGCACGGGCAACTGGTGCAGCAGATGCGGGCGGCGATCCGGGGCCTCGAGGTGGACGTCGCACACATCGAAGGATGAGATCTACGTCAAGATTCCACAGGGAAGAATATTGTGTGCTCTGGCGGACGGTGCGGCATAGGTTGTGATCAACGCCCAACGTGTGTGTCGTTTCGCGAGGAGAAATCATGACCGAGCACGACCCGGAACTGCAGAAGCTCTACGACGATTTCGAGGCCGAGCATCTCGATCCGTTGTGGACGCAGCTCGGGGACCTCATGCCGATGGCGCCGACCTCCAAGGCGGTTCCGTTCGTCTGGAAGTGGTCGACGCTCTACCCGCTCGCGCAGCGCGCGGGCGACCTCGTGCCCGTCGGGCGCGGTGGTGAACGCCGTGCGATCGCCCTGGCGAACCCCGGCCTCGGCGGAGTCCCGTACATCACGCCCACCCTGTGGGCAGCGATCCAGTACCTCGGCCCGAAGGAAACCGCACCGGAGCACCGCCACTCGCAGAACGCCTTCCGATTCGTCGTCGAGGGTGAAGGCGTATGGACCGTCGTCAACGGTGACCCCGTCGCGATGCGCCGCGGTGACTTCCTGCTCACGCCCGGGTGGAACTTCCACGGCCACCACAACGAGACCGATCAGCCGATGGCGTGGATCGACGGTCTCGACATTCCGTTCGTTCACTACACCGACACCGGATTCTTCGAGTTCGGTTCGGACGGCGTGACCGACGAGGGAACGCCGGACATCTCACGCTCCGAGCGACTGTGGGTCCATCCCGGTCTGCGTCCGCTCGTCGGGCTCGACCGCAAGACCAGCTCGCCCATCGCCTGCTACCGCTGGGAGCACACCGATCGCGCCCTCACCGAACAGCTTGCGCTCGAGGACGAGGGTTACGCCGCGACGCCCGAGCCGGGCCATGCCGCGATCCGCTACACCAACCCGACCACCGGCGGCGACGTCATGCCGACGATCCGCGCCGAGTTCCACCGTCTTCGCGCCGGCGCGCACACCCGCCCCCGTCGCGACGTAGGGTCGCTCGTCTTCCAGGTGTTCGAAGGCCAGGGTCGCTTCGATCTCGGCGGAACCCCGCACGATGTTGCCAAGGGCGACATGATCGTCGTCCCGTCCTGGGTCGAGTGGTCGCTCGAAACCGATGAGGGCGTCGACCTGTTCGCGTTCTCGGACGCACCCATCGTGGAGCGTCTGCACTTCAACCGCACCATCATCTCCGAAGGAGCCTGACCCACCATGCGACTTGCAACTCTCCGACTCGACGGCGCAACCGCTGCGGTGCGTGTCGACGACGACTCCACCGCCACCGTGATCGACGGCTACGCCGATCTGTCCGAACTGCTGAACGACGCAGACTGGAAGGCCGTCGCCGAGAAGGCAGCGGGGAAGACCGTCGACCTCGCCGATGCCGACTACGCACCCGTCGTCCCCAGCCCCGGCAAGATCGTGTGCGTCGGACTCAACTACGCCACCCACATCCAGGAGATGGGTCGCGAACTCCCCGAGTTCCCGACGCTGTTCTCGAAGTTCAAGGAAGCCCTCACCGGCCCGTACGACGACGTGATCGTCCCGGCGTACGCCGGTTCGCAGCTCGACTGGGAAGCTGAGCTCGCCGTCGTCATCGGCAAGCAGGCGTACCAGGTGTCCGAGGCCGACGCCGAGGAGTACATCGCGGGTTACTCGGTCATCAACGACTACACGATGCGCGACTACCAGTACCGCACGCTGCAGTGGGACCAGGGCAAGACCTTCGAGAAGACCAGCGGCTTCGGCCCCGTCCTCGACACCGACTACAAGCTCGGCACCAAGATCGAAACCCGTCTCGAGGGTGAGGTCATGCAGTCGTCGAACACCAACGATCTGGTGTTCACCCCGGCCAAGCTGGTGGACTACATCTCGCACATCGTCACGCTGCAGCCCGGCGACGTCATCATCACCGGCACCACCGGTGGCGTGGGCCATGCCCGCAAGCCGGCACGCTACATCCAGGACGGCAACGTCTGCGAGGTCACCATCGAGGGCCTCGGGTCCGTCAAGAACAAGACGATCATCAAGTAGGAGAAGGAAGACCGTGGGATTCAACGATCTCGAACTCTCCGAACGCCTGCTCATCGCACGTCGCGGCACGGCGTACCTGTCGCAGCGGCTCGCGGAACTGACCGACGACGAACTCGCCGGACCCACCCTCCTCGACGGGTGGACCCGCCAGCACCTGACGGCGCATATCGGGTACAACGCGGCCGCACTGTGCCGGTTGATGGATTGGGCTGCCACCGGTGTGGAGACCCCGATGTACGCCTCCACCGAGCAGCGGGCGCAGGAGATCGCCGAGGGCGCCACGCTGAGTCCCGCCGCGCTTCGTAACCTGTTCGCTCACACCGTGGCCCGGCTCGACGAGAAGTGGCGTCACCTGCCGGAGTCCGCGTGGCAGGCGCAGGTCAGGACCGCGCAGGGCCGCTTGGTTCCTGCCGAGGAAACTGTCTGGATGCGCACGCGTGAGGTCTGGATCCACGCGGTGGATCTCGACAACGGCGGACGCTTCGGTGATTTCCCGAAGGTGGTCCTCGAGTCGCTGCTCGACGACATCGTCGGCATGTGGCGGAAGAAGGAACTCGGCGCGGGTATCGCACTCGAGGTCGACGGCGGCAGCACGATCGCCGTGACGCCGGACGCGGAAGCCATCCACGTGGTGCGCGGTTCGCTTCCCGCAGTGGTGCGGTGGGCCGCCGGACGCGGCGCCGTCGGTGTCGAAGGCGGAGACCTGACGCCCCCGCGCTGGCTCTGATCCGATCGAGACGAAAGGCCCCTTCCATCCGAGATGGAAGGGGCCTTCGCCATGGTGTGACCTAACTGGTCGGTCGACAGCGACCGAGGCACGAAGAGCCCCTCCGCGCATGCGCGGAAGGGCTCTTGTTCCGGTGGTCCACCTCGCCGAACGGCGAGCAGGGGCTTAGGTGTGCGTACCGTCCTGCTCGGTGTCATGAGGTCCGGAGTCGTGGTCCGGGTGCTCGCCTTGGTGCTCACGATGGTGGGCACCGGGTCCGCGCTCGTCGCGCAAGCCGTCGCCCGGTCCGCGCTCTGCACGAGGTCCGTCACCCTCCTCGGGTCCGGTCTCGCGGTCCGAATGCGGTCCTCGCGGTCCGTCGGGCCGCTCTCCGCCGTGGCGCATGCGGTCACCCGGTTCGCGTTCGGCATCACGCTGCGCGTCCGGAGCCGTCGCCGAGTCCGGACGTTCGGGGCCCCGATCGGTGGAGTCGTGGGTGTCCTGGCCGTCCTCCGATTCCTGCATGTCGTCCTGGGTCTGTGCCGTCACTTCGCCCGGACCTGTGGGTTCGTCGGAGTCCACTGCGGTTGCGATCCCCACCGAACCGGCTGCCACGGCCACTGCCGCGACACCCGCGATGAGCCATCGCTTGTCGATGCGCATTTCCGCACCCCTTTCCTTACTGGTCCTCAGTACCGAAGGTAGGAGCGGGACATGAAACATTCCTGAGAAAGAAGTCAGAAATCGACGTGCATTTCGGACCGGATGGGTTGTGCTGCACAGCGTCTTGTGCTCGGAGACGCACGCACGGGGGGGGGGGGGGGGGGGGGGGGGCCCCCCCCCCCCGCCCCCCCCCCCCCCCCTGTGTTCGGCCGTGTCAGGCGAGCGATTTCGCCATTCCTCGCTGCACGGCAGCGATGATCTGCGGGCGCAGTTCGGCGGCGGGAACGATCCGGTGCACCGAGCCCATCCGCTGGGCACGCTGGATGTTGTGGATCGCCTCGAACTCCGCAGCGACCTCGCCGAGCTTTTCGGACCGTACCGCGACGCGCAAGGCGCCCAGTTCGACACCGAGACGGGACTTCTCCCCGTCTTCGGCTGCCGCCAGACGTGACTCGATCTCCGTGATGCGGGGATCGCTCGCCGTGCGCTTGTTGACGTCCCGGGTGAAGACCACCGCGGCAGCGGGAGCGCCGCCGAGAACGGACGCGAACGAGCCTTCGACGGCAAGTACTTCCATGTTTTCGTTCAGTGCGCCCGAGAACACGACGAATGCTCCGCCGTGGTACCGGGACACCACCACGAAGACGATGGGACCGTCGAAATTGACGATGGCCCGGCCGATTTCGGCGCCGTACTCGAGCTGCAGGTTGCGCAGCGACTCGGGTGATCCGTCGAAGCCCGACAGATTCGCGAGCACCACGAGCGGCCTGTTTCCGCTTGCGGCATTGATGGCGCGGGCCGTCTTCTTCGACGACTTCGGGAACAACGTCCCGGACGTCCATTGGTCCGGCCCGTCTGTCGGGAACCAGCCCTTGCGGGGGATGGCGCGCGACTCGATCCCGATCACGCTGACCGGGGTACCGCCCAGGTGCGCGTCGAAGACCACCGAGGTGTCGGCGTCGGCCATGTCGGCCCACCGTTCGAGCACGGCGTGGTCCTGGTCGACGACCGAGCGCATCACGGTGCGGATGTCGAACGGCTTTTTGCGATCCGGATTGGTGTCGGACGAGAAGATCTCGCCGACCGTGGTGAAGTCGCTCGACGGGTGGACGTGCGGGTAGAGGCGCACGTCGCGATCGACCGGGTCGGCGGAGTCGGCTTTGCGCGGGAAGCGCTCGCCGGGAGCGACATAGGCGTGCGCGTAGTGCGCAAAGAGTGTTTCGACCGCTACTCGGAGATTCGGTGCCCAGTACTGGGCCTGGCCGTTCGGACCCATCACGCGGTCGTATCCGCCGATACCGAAGTTGTCCTCCGCGGACACTCCGCCGGAGTAGTCGAGCGATTGCTTGCCGGTGAGCACCATCGCGCTGTCCGGGGTCATGACGAGAATGCCCTTGGTGTGCATGAGCATCGTCGCCTCGGCGTTCCAGTACGGCTGTGCGCCGACGTTGATGCCGGTCACGATGATGTTGATCTCGCCGCCGTTCTGGGTGAACGTGATGATGCGGCGCAGACCCCGCGACACCCAGTCCATGTTCTCGGTACCCGAGTCCATGGAGATCGTGGCACCCGACGACAACGCGAACCACTCGACCGGCGCGCCGAGACTCTCGGCAAGGTCGATCGCGGCCACCAGGCGTGAGCACTCGGCTTCGGCGACGGTGCCGAGTGCCTTGGTGGGATCTCCGAACAGAGCAACCCGGGTCATGCCCTCGGGATAGCGGGGCGTCGGAGTGTCCACGATGCCGACGATGAGGCCGGCGGTGTTGCGGCCGTACGGGCGGTCGACGGCGCCGAACTGTCCCTGCTCGTCGAAGTCGTACTCGACGAACGTACCGTCGCTGCCGGTCAGCAGCGGAATCAGCTCGTAGGGGTACACGGTTCCGCGGGCCCGCGAGCGCTGCACCTTCTGGGTGTACTCGTCGAGCGGCTTGAGCGGTTCCTTGGGCGGCTCGGTGACCCGCACGACGACACCGGCGCCGGAGCGGTACGAGAAGCGCAACGCGACTTCACGCGCGGGCTGACCCGGGTTCTCGCGCAACCATCCGATGACGGTGATCTCCTCGAGGCCCGCACCCACGGTCAACGGTGCGGCACTGCGGGCGATCCGGCGCAGATCCTTCACGTCGAGGTCGACGACGGGCCAGACGTAGAGGACCACACGGTTCGTATCGAGGCGTCGTCCACCGCGTGCGGCCTGGGCGCGGCGCATGCCGTCGAGCGAACTCGCGAGGGCGCGTTCGAAGGCGGGCAGGCTCACGATCCGGCCGCTGTCGTCGCGCTGCTGGGTCAGATCCCGCACCTCGGTGAGGGCGATGAAGCGCTCGTCGGACGGATTATCCCTCGCGACAATGTGATACAGGTACGTGTCCGGGTTGGAGGGCAGGCGCGTGCCGTCGAAGTTCTTCAGTCGCCACAGATCGAGACGCTGCCCCGTCAACGGGTGGATGTCGCGGATGTTGCTTTCCTCGGCGTACCCGGATTCGTAGGCGCGGAAGGTGAACACGTGCTCTTCGGCGATATCGGTGTGGCACACCGTCACCGTCACGCGTCGTGCGCGCGCGATGATCTCGCGGGTGGACAGGACCGAGGACAGCGCCGCGGCCTGAGCGTCCGCGTCGGCCGGCGCGTCCTCCCAGGCGACGTACAGGTCGATCACCAGGTTCTCGACACCGGGCAGCGTCGACGCCGATTGCTCGATTGCGTCGAGTACCGAGGCGAGGCCGGAATGCGATGTCTCCGCGGAGATCAGGTACAGCCGGGTACCCCGCAGATCGAAGTTTCCGGTGACGAATTGGCGCCCGTCGACGACGCACGACCGCACGTCCTCGAGGGTCCGGATCTTGTACGCGCGTCGCGTGATGACTTCGAGCAGCGGACCGGGGACGGTGCCGGGGCGTGAAATCTGCTGGGCGAGAAGGTCGATGAGAGGTTCGGGCGTGGTGACGAGGGACTCGATGCGCTGCGCGTAGTCGGCCGCCTGCGGGTGTTCGGAGAGGTAGGCGAGCGAACCGCGCACCCCGTCGTACACCTGCTCGCGCGCCTTCCGGATCATCGGCTCCTCGAAGTAGCTGTAGCGCAGGTTGCGTGCGGTGTCGCCGATGACCGGGAAGCGGACCTGCGTCGCGACGATCAACCGGTCGAGGACCTCGTTGAGTTCGTGGGAGACTCCGGCCTCCGTGTCGTCGCGTTCGGTCCAGCGCTCGAGCAGTGCGGTGACGACCGGCACGTGCGTCTCGATACGTTCGAGCGCGAGGAACAGCCGGTATACGGCGTCTTCGAGGTCGGGGGTGCGCGCGAGGTCGGTCACGTCGTAATGGCGCAGCGCGCGCGAGAGGCGAGCACGGAAGCTGTCGGGCAGGCCGCCTACTTCGACGTCGAGCGACTGCAGATAGCCGTGGAAGAACTCGCGGGGGCTGTGCACGCGGTCTTCGGTGTTCCGCTCTTCGTCGGTCGGACGGTTGCGCGACAGGTCGCAGACGTCTGCGAACGTGGTCAGCAGAGCGAGTTCGGCGCGCACGAGATCACACGACCGCACACCTGCCGAGAGACGCTCGTATTCGGCGAGAAGCGCCGCGGTCCGTTTGGCCGAGACGTCGTACCCGGTGATGAGCGCTCCGAGCGAATCGAGCCGCGCCAGCGCATCCGCAGCGAGATCGTCGCTGAGCGCCGGTCCGGGGGTGGGGAACTCCACGCGCTCGACGGCTTCGGTGACGACTTCTTCGACGATCTGGTCGACGCGCAGCAGCGGGGCGCCGGCGTCCACCTGAGCATTGACGACGGCGAGGATCTCGCGGACCTTACCGGCGAACGGAGCCCGGACGGCGGTCTCCATCTTCATCGACTCGAGAACGACGAGCGTCTGCCCGGCTTCGACCTCGTCGCCGACCGCGACGGGGACGGCAACGACGACAGCGGGCGCCGGAGTGCGGACGACTCCGGCCTCGTCCTGGCTGATCTGGTGGCTGATCCCGTCGACCTCGACGAGGAAATGGGCGGGCCCGGCTATCGAGACGACGTGGTGGCGGCGACCGTCGAGCGTGAGCCGCGATTCGTAGTCTCCGAGACGTTCGAGTTCGACGTCGAACTCGGTCACTCCGGTGTCGAGCCGGTAGCGGTGCGGTCCGACCTGGCCGACCACGAGTTCGTACGCCTGACCCTGGTAGCTCAGTTCGATCTTGCGGCCGACGGCATGTCCGGCGCGTGGCCGGCCGCCGCGTGCGGACGCGAGGAACGCGGTGCGCTCGCGGGCTTCGTCGGCGTTGTAGACGTCGACGGCGGTTGCGACGAGTGCGATGTCGGCGACTCGCGTCGGTCCGGACTCGCTGCCGGCACCGGTGCGGTCGAGCCAACCGGTGTCGGCGGACGCGTCGACGACCTCCGGGCGGTCGAGCAGGTCGAGCAGGAACGATTTGGTGGTGGTGCCTCCGTCGAGGACGACCGTCGTTTCTCGCAGGGCGGTGCGCAGGCGTGCGAGCGCTTCGCCGCGGTTCCGTCCCCAAGCGATGACCTTGGCGACCATCGAGTCGTAGTCGGGAGGGATCACGTCTCCCTGCGCGATGCCCGTGTCCACCCGCAGGCCGGACCCCAGCGGGAATTTGAGCAGTTGCACCGTGCCGGGCGCGGGCGCGAACCCGTTGGCGGCATCCTCGGCGTTGAGCCGTGCCTCGACCGCGTGGCCGAATTCCGGCGGGCAGTCACCCACGAGGGGCTCTCCGGAGGCGACGAGGATCTGGAGTTTGACGAGGTCGATGCCGGTGGTGACCTCGGTGATGGGGTGTTCGACCTGCAGGCGGGTGTTGACCTCGAGGAAGGTGAACGTCTTCAAGTGCGGCTGGTAGAGGTACTCGACGGTTCCGGCGCCGCAGTATCCCGCGGCCCGGACGAGGTCGGCGGACACCGAGCGCAGGTGGTCGGACTGTTCCGCGGTGAGCAGCGGGGAAGCCGATTCCTCGATGACCTTCTGGTTCTTGCGCTGGATGGAGCAGTCACGCACGCCGGGAGCCCACACGTTCCCGTGCGTGTCGGCGATGACCTGCACCTCGACGTGGCGCGCGTCGGTGACGAGGCGTTCGATGAAGACGACGGGGTCGCCGAAGGACCGTTCGGCTTCGCCCTGCGTGCGCTCGAGTGCCAGTTCGAGTTCGTCTTCGGCGTAGACCTTCCGGATGCCGCGGCCGCCACCGCCGGAGCGCGCTTTGATGATGAGCGGGTAACCGATGGCCTGGGCATGACGCCGCGCGTCGGCGCGGGACTCCACGGGTCCGCCGGACCACGGGGCGACCGGCACCCCGACCTTCTCGGCGAGCAGTTTGGCTTCGACCTTGTCCCCGAGGAGACGCATCGCATCCGCGGACGGACCGATGAATGTGATGTTCAGCCGCGCGCACAGGTCGGCGAAGACGGGATCTTCCGCCACGAATCCCCAGCCGACCCAGACTGCGTCGGCTTTCGCTTCGAGGAGTGCGCGCTCGAGTTCTGCGTGATCGAGGTAGGAAGTCGCGGCCGTCGTCGAAGGGCGAAGGGTGACGCCTTCGTCGGCCTGACGGACGAACATGGCACGGCGTTCGGCGTCCGTGTGCAGAGCGATCGTCTTGATGCCGTAGCCGTGTTCGGAGTTGAGCTCCCGGACTGCCCGGATGAGGCGGACTGCCGCCTCACCCCGGTTGACCACTGCGATCCGCTTGAACATACTCGTTGCCACCGTTCTCCATGGTTGTGCGCGTGGGTGCCGCGCGTCGAAAGCTCCACCCCGATGAGGAAGACAATTTATCCGGTCTTCGGTTCCTACGTCACGGATCGGTAAACGTGAGCGGGAACATCGATCGGTCGGCTCCTCGTGCTGTGTGGTGGGCATGCGTGTGTCGATCGCCGACGCTGTGGTTCTGTCGAACCGAATCGTCAAGGCGGTGCGAA
The DNA here is from genome assembly GCF_049311045.1 of Rhodococcus sp. 7Tela_A2. Taxonomy (NCBI): domain Bacteria; kingdom Bacillati; phylum Actinomycetota; class Actinomycetes; order Mycobacteriales; family Nocardiaceae; genus Rhodococcus; species Rhodococcus sp. 7Tela_A2. The sequence goes on from NZ_JAXION010000084.1 coordinate 12,743, forward strand.
CGCGCCCCTGTCCTCATCCGGTGGCCGTCGCCATCGACGACACACACCCCCGTGCGGATGGAAACGCCCCGTACGGGTAACAGCATGGCCGAAACATGAGGCTTTGTCACGTTTGGCTTCCCGAATCGGCGTGACCTGCGGAAACCGTTCCTTTTTCGGGTCTCGAACGTTGCCGTACAGGGCTTTTCGGGGGTCGTCCGCGGGAAGGAGGGCCGGCTGCGGTGGGCCCGTTCGCTCGTACCGCGCGGTAACACCGGTGGGTAACTTGCAGCGGGGCCGACTGCCCTCGTCGTACCGTCGGGTAGGCGTTTGTGCCGCAACGATTTTGACAATCCGGAGGTGCGTGTGGCCCGATGGAGGATCGAGCCCGGCTCTTTCTGTGACATCGATCACGAATGGTGAATACGGCGTCCGCTCAATCGAACTGATGCGCCCGCACACGCGTGCCGAAGTCTCGTCCGGGCAGTGCGAGGTCCGTCGCCGGGCCGATCGAAGACCGCGGTTTTCTGGGACAGTGGAAGACAGTAAGGCGACGAGGAGGCCCCGATGCCCGGCTCAAACCGACCCGAAGTATCCGACGAGTTCGAAACGCCCGACCTGCGACGGAAACGCATCGCGGGACAGGTGCGCCGTTGGTGCGATCGGTGTGCCATCGACGGCAGGCACGGCCCGCTCTCGGATGCGGCGGCACTCGCGCTGGCCGCGGGTCATCTCGACGAATCGGCACGCACGGTCCTCGCGAACCGGCGGCGTGCCGGTCGGCGATTCCCCACCGTCGACGGTTTCGGAGCGTTGCGCCTTCTCTCCGACGAGCATGCTCATCTCGTGGCCCGCCTGGGCAGGCAGCGTCCCGGGGCCGCCCGCCTGGTCCTCGAATACCGCGCGAACGAACTCGCCAAGCGCCTCCGCGCTGCCGAGCAGGCCATCGTGCATTCGCCGTCGCACTACGCGCAGGGTGTGCGTGCGGTTCGCAGGGATCGCCGCGATGGGCTCCACCTCGAACTCGATCAGCGAGAAGCGTTGTTCGCGGCGTTGCGGCAGACTCCGGCGCCGCTGCCGGTCGCGCCCGCCGAACAGGCCCGAGGTGCCGCCCTGTCCGTGGCGGTGGACCGTGTGTCGCGGTGGTCGGAGCGCACCCCCGCCGCAGACGCCGGCCGTCGAGCGGCGGATCTCCTCGCGCGCCGGATGCCGGAGGACGACGACCGGTTCGTCGACCGGTACGACACCCTGTTGTTCCTGGCGGGCTCCCTCTACGACCGGATCGAGTCGTCGGCGGCGTGGCGCTCCGAGTACTTCGCGGTACAGCGGGCCCAGCTCGATCTGGCCGAGGAAATCACTCAGATCGCCGTCGATACGGTGTCGTTGCGCGGACTGCTCGCGGAATTGGGCGCCGCGATCGGGAGTATCCCGGGCGAACGGGGCGCCGGCGCACGGGCTGCGCTGGACGCGCGGGTCGCGGCGCTCGATCCCGTGTGGGACCAGCTTCTCGCCCGGGTGGCGGCGCTCGCCAGGATCGGCGATCTGCTCGGAAACGCGGAAAGCCGGATGGGCATGGTCGACGTCGCACGCCGCACCGCGAGCCTCGACGAGCGTATCGACGATCTCATCGGGCGGTCGGGCGCGCGCGAGCTCTCGGCCGAGAACACCGACTTCGTCGGAGACCAGTTCGGGTCGGCCGCGGAACTCATCGGTTCGCTGCACACCGCGCTCCGGAGCGACATTGCGGAGCTCACCGGCAAGGATTGACCGTGTCCGTTGTGTCCGGTCACAGGTTTCCCGCGTGTGGCAGGGTCTGGCCACCCAGTCCCCAAAATGTGAGACGCCTCACTGGTGCAAATGTCCGATTCGGTGGTAGCTTCCTCGCGTTCATCTGGGGGTCGAATGACGGGGGTGGCGTGGGTGTTTGCACGACGGGTATCGGCAGGGGTAGCAGCCGGAGTCATGGCGATGGTCATCGCAGGATGCGGGGGGGATCCTGCGGTGACGGTGGTGGACGATCCCCAGCTCGAATCAGCGTTCAGCGAGGTGCTCGCCGGCGGTCAGGAACGCACGCTCGGTGATCTCGCGCAGGTTGCGGACCTGCAGGGGGAGGACTGGGACCGGATGTACTACTTCCGCGTTCCTCTGCTCATGAGCGAGGTCAACCGCATCCTCGATACCTCGGGTCTCGTGTGGAAGGACCTCCCGACGGTGGGCGCCGAAGGAATGATCGTGTTCATGTCGGAAGGGCGCGTGGTGCACGCGGTCGTCGACCGCGCGCCTGCGCTTGCGCTCAGCGGGTTCGCAACTGCCGACTCGGTCGTCCGCGCGGATACCTCGGGCGGGCTGGAGAGAGTCGGTGTCGAGGCGAAGGGCAGATAAGACCGGACGTCATGTTTGTCCGGATCGCGGTGTACGTTTCTATCGGAAGAGCAGTCGATCTTTCCGAAGAGGTGCACGGTGGCGCGGGTAATCGCGACGATCAACCTGAAAGGTGGCGTCGGTAAGACCACGACGACCGCGGCGTTGGGCGAGTTCATGGCCGCCGAGTTCGGGCAGCGGGTACTGCTCGTCGACCTCGACCCCCAGACGAACCTCACCACCATGATGATCGGTGAGGAGCGCTGGAAGGAACTCAACGAGCTCGACCGCACCCTTGCGGCGCTGTTCCGGGGTGCGATCGAATCCGATACCGCGTCGTTCGACATCGAGAAGGCCCTTCAGCACGACGTCTCGCCGGTCCGGGCCGTGCGCGGGGTGGATCTCCTGGCGTCCTCGCTCGATCTCATCGAGATCCAGGAGGGTCTCAGCCACCGGCAGTATGCGGATCCCGGGTCGCATCGGCCGATCGAGATCCTCACGAAGGCGATCGAACCGATCGCCGATCGATACGACTACATACTCCTCGACTGCCCGCCCAACCTGGGCATGCTCACCCTCAACGGTTTGAGATCGGCCGACGGGTATCTGATCCCGACCATCCCGGACATCCTGTCGACGTACGGAATTCCCCAGCTGCAGAAGCGTATTCAGGAGTTTGCGCAGCGCACGGGCCATCCCCTCCGGGAAATCGGTCTGGTCATCACGAAGTATCGCAGCGCTTCCAACCTCCACCGCAGCATCATCGAACAGTTGCAGCGTGACGACCGGATCGCCGATGTCGTACCCGCGTGGGTTCCGGAAGCGAACCAGATCGCCGCCTCCGCGGAGTTCGTGCCGTACGGCACTCTCAAACGCAAGTACGGCAACACGGGGCAGTTCGACGCGCTGCGGATTCTCACCGAGACCATTCTGATGAACGCGCAGGTGTACCTGTGACGAAACCGGACACCGGCGAGGCTCGTCTGCGCATGCAGATCGGCGAAGCGACCGCGGCACTGCTCAGGCTCGACGACACCGCGCCGGGGACGGCGGGACAACTCGTCGCGCTCGTCCGGGTCGTCGCCGACGAAGCGGCCCGTACGCCCCGCTTCGCGAAGTCGCTGTCGACCGTGCTCTCGCAGGGAGCGTTGTCACCGGGAGCGGGACCGGCAGCCGGGCCAGGAGGCGCCTCGAACGTCCGATATGCGCTCGGGGCGGCGGACCCCGAAAACACAGCCCCGGCTCACGACACAGCCCCGGAAGGGAGCGTAGCCCCGGCGCAGAAAGCGCCTGCTCGTCGCGGCAAGCGCGCGCCCGGCCCGTTCGACCCGTTCGCTGTCTACCGCGAAGCCGGCGAGCCCGGGCTGCGGGTGCAACTCGACGTCCTCGACGCGGAGCGGCTCAAGGACATCATCGCCGAGCATGCGATGGACTACGACAAGCTCGCGATGCGGTGGCGCACGCCCTCGAAACTGCGTGATCGCATCGTCGAACGGGTCAAAGCCCTGACCACGAAGGGGGACGTATTTCGGTGATGCTTCACAGAAACTGTCGTTACCAGGCTGAGACCCGTAGGGTTACCAGCAGACCCCCCGAGTTGTGCGGCGACGCCGTCACGCCACCTCGCGTCGGTTTTCGTGCACGAGAGAAGGACAGCAGGCATGGGTGATATCGCAGGTCAGGGCATGGCCGCTTTTGTGACGGACGTTCAACAGCGCGGCGGACGCGCAGAACCTCTCGACGACCAGCGCACCGTCAAGGTCCGCGGTACGGACGGGGTCAAGCGGGTGGTCCGCGTGCGGACCACCGAGGGCGGACCGTGGCTCGCACGTCGGCAGGACGGCATCGCCGGCAGCGACGAGACCGGGTCGTCGCACTGGGTCTTCGTCGACCTCGGTCAGAAGCCCCCCGCGTTCTATATCGTCGAGTCGGCCGAGATCGAGGCCGGGATCGAGGAAGAGGTCGCGCTGTGGCTCACCGAGCGCCCGGGCCGGACCGCGACCGGGAGTCATCCCATCCCGCTCAGTGGTGTTGCGCACGGCCTCGACCGCTGGGACCTGCTGGGGCTCGACGCGGTCAAGGACACCACTCGTACGTGCGCTCCCACGCGGCGCAGCCCCCGCCGGACGGCAGCCCCCGCAGCGCGTCCCGCAGCGCAGCCGGAAGAGGTCGACCCGCGCGTCGCGGTGTGCGCCGATGTCGGCGGTTACCGCGTGCAGGGACGCTTCGACACGACTACGGGCGCGCTCGAGATCACGCGGGGACCGATGGAGGGGCGACGTTTCCCCGACCCCACCACCGCCGCCGACGCTGTCGCGGGTTTCCTCAGCGGCGACATCGAGTCGCACGACGGAGACACGTTCTGGCGTCTCGACGGACCGAAGGCCCCCGCGCTCGGTGAGTACCTCGCACGTAGCAGCTGAGCGGTCGGCGAGCGGCCCTGCGCGACCCGTGCCCGCGTGGCCGGGCGGTTACGACACCGGGGTGTAGTCGGTACCCGTCCGCAACCACAGCGCGCCGGCTCCGGCGGTTGTTCCCTGCTCCTTCAGTTCGCGTTTGAGGATCTTGTTGGTCGCGGTGACCGGCAGGTCGGCGTCGATCCGGACGTGGCGCGGCCACGCCTTCGGTGACAGATCTGCCTGAGCAGCAAGGAATTCGGAGAACTCATCCGGGGTGAGTGTGGTGTCGTCGCGGAGCACCATGGCTGCCATCACCTGGTCGCCGACGTGTTCGTCGGGAACACCGTAGACCGCGACCCGGCTCAGTTGCGGGAGCCGCTGGAGGATCCGTTCGATCGGTGCCGCCGCGAGGTTCTCACCGTCCACGCGCATCCAGTCCGCGGTGCGGCCGGCGAGATAGATCCAGCCTTCGGCGTCCTTGTATGCCAGATCTCCCGACCAGAACATGCCGTGCCGCATCCGCTCGTCGGTCGACTCCTGATCGTTGTAGTAGCCGGTGAAGAAGCCGCCCCCTTGCGTGTTGACGAGTTCGCCGATGGCCTTGTCCGCGTTGCTCAAGGCACCGTTGTGGTCGAACTCGGCAGGTGCGCACTGCGTGACGGTGACGGAGTCGTACACCTCCACCCCGGCGAGTCCTTTTCCGATGGAGCCTTCGGGCGTGCCCTCCTCGCGGGTGATGATGACGGCTGTCTCCGTCGAACCGAAGCCGTCCCATACGGTGCACCCGAACCGCCTCGCGAACTCGTCGATGTCGCGGTCGGTTGCCTCGTTGCCGAAGGCCACCCGCAGCGGATTGTCGGCATCGTCCTTCTGTTCGGTCGTCGCCAGAAGGTATGCGAGAGGCTTGCCGACGTAGTTCATGTACGTCGCTCCGTAGCGGCGGATGTCGTCGAGAAAGGCCGACGCGGAGAACGTCGCCGGCGCCATGGCTGCGCCGCTGCACAGCGACACGCACCACCCGGCGAGGATCGCGTTCGAGTGGAACATCGGCATCGACAGGTAGGCGATGTCGTCCGAGGTGATCGAGAAGCGCGACACCAGGTTGTTGCCCGCGAAGATCACCATGATCTGAGCGAGCAGAACGGGTTTGGGGTCGCCGCTCGTACCGGAGGTGAAGATCAGCATGAACGGGTCCATCATCTCCACCTCGCGGTACGGCTCGAGGGGAGGCGCACCTTCGACGAGCAACCGCCACTGCGGGCTCGCGACGTCGAGCACCGTGATGTCGCCGAGATCGAGTCCGTCGAGGAGCGGGGCATGCGCCGGATCGGTGAGCACCACCTGGCAATCGGCGCGTCGGATGTCTCCGGCCAGGCTCTCGCCGCGTCGCGTGGTGTTGATGCCGACGAGGGGGAACCCTCCGAGCCCTGCGGCCGCCACAGCGTGCAGCATGTCGGGTGTATTGCCGAGTAGCGTGCCGACATGCACCGGCCGGGTGTGGTCGAGAATCGAAAGCAGTGCCGAGGCCTGAGCCGACGCCTCCGTCAGATGCTCTCGCCAGGTCCAGCGTCCGGTGTCGTGAACGATCGCCGCGGTGTCGTCGTCGAGTAGTGCGCGCAGTGCCTGCTGAACGGTGTCGGCCATGGTGATCGTCCTCAGTGTGGTGGGAGGGGAGAGACGGGGTCGCCGGAGACCTCGGGGGTGTCCGGCTTCGGAGTCGAAGAGTCCGCGAGATGCCTTGTCAGGAAGAAGATCTGGTGCGTCACTGCCGGCTCGAACCAGTCTTTCCCGGGCCACACGTCGAAGTGGTCGCAGGGATAATGGCGAACCTCGGCGCGCGCCCGGAAGGCCGCCTGGGCAGCGGAGTGGGGTGGCGCACTGCGATCGAAGTCCGCGATCTGCACCAGTACCGGGCACCGGATCGACGCGGCGTGGCGGCCGGGGCGGTAGGTACCGAGTTCCAGCACGATCGTCGCGTCGACTTCGTTGCGCCACGTCGGGCCCGCGATGGCGAGATAACCCTCGCGATGCCCGTCGAGATTCAACGCTGCGATGTCGCCGGGTTCCCCGACCAGCGGAATCATGTTGGCACCGCGACCGATTCGTGACCCGACTTTGCTTCGAACGCCCGTGGCGGTGGATCTCAGCAGGCTCGCCGCCGGTGTGTGGCGCGCGGCGAGCAGTCCGGCGGCGAGACCGTCGACCAGCGGTGTGAGTGCCACAACCGCTGCGATACCCGAGTCGTGTGCGGCGATCGTCAGGACATGACCGCCCGACAGCGAGACACCCCACAGTACGACGCGATCCGGGTCCACTCCGTCGAGGCGCGCGGGGGGGCG
>NZ_JAXION010000085.1:0-19535 GCF_049311045.1 Rhodococcus sp. 7Tela_A2
CGGGAACGGGAGGGTTGCGCGCGCCCACCCGGACTGCAATGGTTAGGCTTACCTAATTAACGGGACCCGTCGATCAGGAGGTCGGATGACGACTCTGCTGCTGCCGTCACCCGCGGCCGCTCCCACCCCCGTCCGCGCGTTCGACGACACGCGCCGGCGACTGGAATCACTCACCGCGGGAGCGCCGCGCGTGTACGCGGTCGCGTGCGTGGACGAGGAACCGCGGCGACGCTGGTGGTACCTCGGGGGAATGGAACGCACGCACCGCATCGAGTTGCTCTACGCCCGGGCGCGCGAAGACGTCGAGGATCCCCGCATCGCCGCGGAACAGGTCGCCGCCGCGCTCATCCATGCGGTGACCGGACGCGTGCTCGCCCCGTATGTCTTGGACGGCCGCGTGTGGGATCCGGGACTGGACAACCTCTGGCTGCATCAGGACAGCGACGGCTGCATCGACTGGGCGGGTGTCGCCGACGACACGCTGCGGGTCCTGCCGGACGATCGCGCCGCCGACTCCGGCGACGTGGTGGTGCTGCCGTGCGAGGAGGCGATGGCCGTGTGGACGGCGCATCGCGCCGTCAGTGCCCTGACGGCGGTGCACGGCGCCGTCTGCCGGTCCGCGCCCCTCGACGGTCCGCGATTCTGGGCCATGGTGGGCCGGTCCGTGGTGACCGGTGCGGCGCAACTGCCGATTCTCGGCGGCGGATCCCGGCGGGTCGCCGCGCGCCGGGGGCAGATTCTCCTCGACGCGTTCGTCGCAGCAGGGTTTCCGGTTCGAGGTCTTGTGAAATAAGGGCAGCCTTCCCTATAGTGGGGATGTTCGCGCAACAACGGACCGCGCCGGAGTCCTGAGGGCTGCAGTGATTCCCGGGTCCATCCCGACGGCGGGTCCCACGAGCACTCGTTGGGCCCGCCGTCGTGCGTATCCCGTGGCCCCGGTCCAGGGATGGGTACGGCGAACGCGCCGCGCAACCGAAACACGCGGCGTGACCGAAAACCGCGATGCCCTACCATCGTTCGGTGGCCACCGGCGCCCGGATCCACCGGACGCGGCCCCGCACGCAACGGAGAGACCGCATGACCGATCAGCCCCGGCTCGACCCCACCTCGCTGCACGACCCGGCCGCCGCCACAGCGCTCAACGCCAACGGGTTCGGCACCGCCCTCGGCCTCGAATTCCTCGAGATCGGCCCCGACCGGGTGGGGGCGCGCTGGACGGTGACCCCGAACCAGCACCAGCCGTTCGGAATCGTGCACGGTGGCGTGTACTGCGCGGTGATCGAGACACTGGCGAGCGTGGGTGGCTCCGCGTGGTTCGCCGACCGCGGCACCGTCGTCGGAGTCAACAACAACACCGACTTCCTCCGTGCCACCCGCGAAGGTGTTCTCACCGCGGTCGGCATGCCCGTGCATCGTGGTCGCACCCAGCAACTGTGGAAGGTGATCATCACCGACGAGCAGGATCGCCTCGTCGCCCAGGGTCAGGTGCGACTCGCGAACATCACCGACGCCGCGCATCTCGGCGGCTGACCGCCGCCGAACCCCACGCGACACCGGGATCGGGTCACACGGGCTCTCGGTAGCGATCCGCGACCCCCTGCGCCCGGCTGCGCAGGGAGGCGCGGAGCTCCGGCGGTGCGAGCGCCTCGGCCTGGGTGCCGAGTTGCCACAGCGCCCACTCCGCGTGCCGGAGATCTTGAAACGTGACGTCCAGGCGCAACCGGCCGTCGGCGTCGGGTTCCTCGGTGCGGACGGCTTCCGCCATGTCCAGCAGGTCGTCTCGTCGCACCGGGGCGACCCGCACATCGACGGCGATGTGGTCCTCGGACAGGAACCGGGCGCAGCGTTGCGCCCAGATGCGTGCCAGGTCGACCCGATCCGGACGCTCCGCCGCTGCGGGCATCTCGTGCGCGGCGAGGATCCGCGATATCCGCAGCGTCCTGTCGGAGCCGAACTCGGTGGCCAGCAGGTAGGCCTTGTCCCGCACCGTGACCAGACCGATCGGGTCCACCGTGCGCCACTGCGGTGCCCGGCCCGCGGAGGAGTAGTGAAGGCGCAGCTTCCGTCCGCCGAGGACCGCATTCCGGACCGCGACCAGGATCGGGCCCGCAACCTCGTCGCGGGCCGTGCGGCGGGAGAGCAGGTCGGTCTCGGGGTCGACGAGCAGTCGTCGGGCGGCATTGCTCGCGGCGATCCGGTGGCTTTCGGGGAGTGCATCGACGATTTTCCGCACCGCCGACGCACGAGCCGTGCCGAGTCCGAAAATCTGCCCGCCCGGACCGGAACCGGCAGCGAGCAGAGACAGAGCTTCGTCGTGGTTCAGCCCGGTCAGCTGGGTCCTGAACCCGGGGAGCAACGAGAACCCGCCGTGCCGGCCCCGTTCGGAGTACACGGGGACACCCGCCGTGGAGAGCGCCTCGATGTCGCGCAGGACGGTACGGACCGAAACCTCGAGTTCCTCGGCGAGGACGTCCGCCGTCAGCCGGCCGCGCTGACGCAGCAACAGCACGAGAGACACCAGTCGGTCGGCCCGCACGAATCGGGACGTTACCGAATACCTGACACAAGGTGTCGTGATTCAGCGGAAGGCTCCATGACGCGACGCCGCATCGGCGGTGTCGCGGTCGGGGGATGCGCCCCGCAGGATCCGAATGGAGTCGAAGTGACGATCGAACGAACGGTCCTCAACCCGGTGACGTGGTCGGTGGAGATGGGGTTCAATCAGGGTGAGGTGGTCAGCGGGCACACCAGGACGCTGTACTGCTCCGGACAGACGGCAATGAATGCCGACGGCGCTCCTCAGCACGAGGGAGACATGGCGGCACAGGTCGCGTTGAGTCTGAACAATCTCGAGGGTGTGCTTGCCGAAGCGGGCATGTCGCTCGCCGACCTCGTCCGGCTGAACGTGTACACCACCGACGTCGACCTGCTTTTCCAGCACTACGGCGTGCTCGCCTCACGGCTTGCGGCCGCTCGGGCAGCACCGACCACCACGATGCTCGGCGTGGTGCGACTGGCGATACCCGGCCAGATGATCGAGCTCGAAGGTACCGCTGTCGCCTGACGTGACGCCGTTCCGCTGCCCGCGTGGGGCACGGCGGCGCGGGCAGCAACCGAGAGGGGTGAGTGCCGGTGCCCGATCTGTGGACGATCGGCGTCTACGGCTTCGACGTGACGACGTTCCTGGAACGACTGCGTCGAGCGGAGGTGAGGATGCTGCTCGACGTGCGTCAGCGTCGAGGGGTTCGCGGACCCGACTACGCCTGGGCGAACTCGCAGCGACTACAGACCTCACTCGCCGCGAGCGGGATCGCATACCGCCACCACCTCGAACTGGCACCGACCACCGAGTTGCGTGAGCTTCAGTACGCCGAGGACGCCCGCCAGGGTGTCGGCAAACGCACCCGCCGCGAACTCGCCACCGGGTACGTCAGCCGCTACACCGCCGAGATCCTCGATCCGGCCGATCTCGAGGCGGTCGTGTCGGTGCTGCCGAGCACGGGACCAGCCGCATTGTTCTGCGTCGAAGGTGATCCCGAAGCCTGTCATCGTTCCTTGGTCGCGCGACGGCTCGTCGAGCAGCACGGCTTCACGATCGAGCACCTGCGGCCGTCGTGAGTGCCGTCGTCGGGTCAGGCGGAGCCGAGCGCATCCTCGTCCACCCGTGAGTCCTCGGCGGACCACGTGCTCGCCGGTGGATTGTCGAGGTGCCACCGCACCGATTCGGCTACCCGTTGCTGCGGGTCGCCGGGAGACCAGCCGAGAAGGTTCTCCGCCCGGCTGACGGAGACGAGCACATGCTGCGCGGGTGCTCCCATCAGCGCCAGTTCGCCGGGCAGTACCGACTCCGGTACCCGTACCGGCTCCAGCGCGGAGCCGGCGGCCGCGATGATCTGTTCCACCCATGCGATCACCGGCACCGTGGCAGGCTCGCCCAGATTCACCGCCATGCCGTCCGCGGCCCGCGTGTCCAGAGCGGCCAGTACGCCGGTGGCGACATCATCGACATGGACGCGGGTCCACAGCAGATTTCCGGCACCGACCGGGATGTGCTGCCGTCCGGCGCGGATCCGGCGCAGCACCGGGTCCTCCCGGCGCTGCGGATCGTGCGGTCCATAGACCATGGGAAGACGCAACACCACGGCGCCTCGAGGGAGCCACCGCTCCTCGACATCGAGCTTGTCGTAGGCGTCCGGGATCCCCGGCCTCCGGGCCCCGCGGTAGGGATAGCGCTCCCGGCGCACTTCGGAGTCCTCGGTCAGAGGCACCGCGGATTCGCAACGCCCCGAGGTGAGACCCGTGAACGCCTGGTACACGTCCACGCTGGACAGCACGACCGTCGGCACCTCCGGTATCGCCGGCAGGACGGCATCGACGTGGTCGGCGGTCAGCGCATAGGTGTCGACTACGGCGTCCGGATCGAACCGGCAAACATCGTCGGCGTGATCGCCCAGTGCGAGCCGATCGACCCGTAGGTGATCGACCGCCACCCAGGGGGACGGCTCGTGGTGTCCGCGGTGGACAACCAGCACCCGATCGCCGCGCTCGTGGAGTCTTTCCACGATGCGCCGGCCGATGAATGTCGTACCCCCGAGAACCAGAACCCTCATGTGCTGCCGTCCCTTCGACACTGCTGGTCACCACCGGGTGCGGGAAGCAATAGTGTCGAAGATAGCCGGATCGGCGTGACGCCAACCGTATTCGCATGTGACCGACGATCGGCGGGACCATGCCCGGTGGTCCGGGCACCGGTGGGGCGGCGGATCTGCAGCGGCCGGACGTCACGCCAATCGTCGGTGGGCGCCGAGAGCCCGAATCCGCCCGAGGTTTCCGACCGGCGACGAGGCCACTCCGCCGGGCATGCGCCCCTCTTTTGCTCGAGCAGAGCGAAAGGGTTTCCGCGCGGTTCGGGGGAGCGAAGGATGGCGGGTGCCCGTGCCGACCGCGGGAACCGACAGCGCAGATCCGAAAGGTGGCCGTATGACGATCGCCGTCGTCACGGGTAACCCCGAGCCGTACTCCCGCACTCGCGACGCCGGGACCCCGTCGCCGGGCCGGTACCTTGTCGACGCCGGCTACATCACCGACGGCCGGCACGCGGAGCATTGGACGCCGGCCCTGCCCGTGGCCATCCGAACCGGGGCGTCATGAGCACGTTCGACAGCACCGCCCTGCGGCACGCCTTCGCGCACATCCCTTCCGGGGTGGTCGCGATCTGCGCCGAGGTGCACGGCGAGCGGGTGGGCATGGCTGCGAGCACGTTCGTGCCGGTGTCGCTCGACCCTCCGCTCGTTGCGTTCTGCGTGCAACGTACCTCGGGTACGTGGCCGCGACTGTCGGCTCTGCCGCGCCTGGGTATCAGCGTGCTGAGTGAGCAGCACGACGGTGCGGCGAAGGTGCTCGCCGCGAAGAACGGTGACCGGTTCGCCGGAATCGAGACCGAGATCCGTGACGGCGGTGCCGTGTTCGTGGCAGGCACGAGTGTGCGCATGGAGGTGACCGTCGAACAGGAGATTCCGGCCGGTGATCACGACATCGTCGTGCTGCGCATCAACGAAATGCTTACCGACGCAGAGGTGGAACCGATCGTGTTCCATCGCAGCTCCTTCCGCCGGTTGATCGCTTCCTGACATTTCGAGAACATCCCACTCGCCGCAGAAGCCGGGTCCGGTTTCGACGTCACCGAAGGAGTCCGTGTGGATCGCGACAACCCCGTTCCCGTCGTCCGGCGCACCGAACGGAATCCGCTGACGCCGCGCGCCGGGCGACGCGCGCGAAACATCCCCGGAGACGAAACGGCGGGGCAGGAGCAGCCGACAACCACCGGGTCCTGGTGGCTCGTCCTGCCCAGCGTGGCAATCGGTCTCGCGGCCTCGGGCTGAGCACCGTTCGCCGAACTCCGACACACCGACTGCTGGAGCGGGCCAGGCGCGATGCTTCCATCGGAACGCCTCACCCCTCAGCACAAGGGAGACCCCACCTCCCGCCGCCGGCCCGCGGAGATGACCGCGGTTCATGGCGTTCCCGCGGCGGGAGATGGGGTCAGGTCAGATTCCTGCCGTGCCGGCGCCCACGACGCCGGCGACACGCCGCAACGCCGTGTTGGTCTGTCTCGCCGCGTCGAGTGTCTCCACGGCCGGAGTGGTGGGGAGGTCCGCAACGTTCCCGCCCACCTTGGTCAGGACGGACCGTGACAGCAGGTAGTTCTCGTCCACGACCTGATCCAGCGTCGGTACCGGTGCGGGACGCGGGATATCGGCGTGGACCGTGTGCCGGTAGAGATTGATCTGGTACGGCCAGCCGTCGCGGGTATTCCACTGGGAGACCAGAACATAGAGCTCGTCGAGCGTGGAACCGGCGAGGACGTATCCGCCGTAGCACTGGGCGAGAGTGTTGTTCCGGTCCAGGTGCTCCTGGTCGTGCGGCACGTGACGGACCACGGTCGTGGTCGGAGCATCCCCGATATGGGATGTCGGCCCGTTGCGAAGGCCCTTCACGTTGACGCGGATGTCCGGTGCGGTCTGGGTGTAGGTGAGCAGCCACTGGCCTTGGACCAGGCGGAGATTCATCTCCCGGACCTTCGTCCCCGCCGGGAAGATGTCCGAGCATGCCCGGTTCCATCCCCAATCCGTCCCGTTCCATCCCCAGCCGGACCACTTCGAGCGGTCCGCCACCTCGTTGGGCCTGCAGCGGTACAGGTGAACGTTCGATCCGCCGTCCACCAGCCACGTGTTGCCCATGATGTAGACCCAGCCGTCGGTCCCCATCTCCCAGGTGATGCCCATCTGGAAAGCGCCCTCGTGATGCCAGTCGCGTTGTCCGGCGGGGCCCGCGTGAACCCAGGTCTGGCCGTTGTCGTCGGAATACTGGATCTCCGTCCAGAGGACTTCGGAGAGGGACCGGCAGATCGTCACGAACAGGTAGATGCGGGAGCCGACGACAAGGAGGTCCGAAGGCAGGACCGTGGCGAACCCGCCATTGGTCCACGGCAGCGTGTCGTGGGTGTACGGCCACAACTGACGGGCGTACGAGCCGCCCACGGCGCCATGGAACGTCAGTCCATCGGCGTAGTCCGCCGGGGACTTCTCGTTCGTCAAGAGCATCACCGGAGAACGCCACCCGGGGCCACCGACGCGGGCCTGGTCGAAGGTGTCACCCAGGACGACGGCCTGGCTGCCGTTGGGGAGGCTTCGGGCAATGCCCAGGTCCGTACCGCCGACACCGTACTGCGTCGACGACGTGGTCGGCCCGGTCACCGGTCCAATCTTGGTGGTCGTTCCGGGAACTGCGTTCTGCTGGAAGGGAGACGGAACCGGCTCCGCCATCGCAGTAACCGTCGACGACGGTGTGACCGCGGGGAAACTGCCCGACGAAGGGTGCAGAGAAGTTGCTTTTCGCATGGTGGGTGCCTCAATTCGATGACCGAATGGATGGGGTACCCCGACGTTGGAGATGTCGCAGGGACGCCGACCTGCGTTAACACGTCCGGACGTCGAGACCGACCCGACGCACTTCCGAAACCGTGCTGTGTCCTCTCCTGTGGCGCTTCGAGCGCTTGATTCCGCAATACCAGTGGGAATCGTCCTTTTCGACTCGGGCTCGCACCACTCGCATGGTGTCCGGGGTGGAAGTCGTCCATGTAGTCCTCCGGAAGCCGAAGAACATGAGGTCACGGGCGCTTCCGTGCCCGTGACCTCATTCGTCCCGATCCGCGGAACTCAGCTGGCCGGCCGCGGAGTAGTGAAGCATCAGCGATCGTCTTCCGGACCGATCAATTATCGACACCGGAAGGCCGCCAAACTTTCTCGTGCTCTCAGCGTCGTTGTCCGCGAACGGATCACAGCACCAGTGCCTGGTTCGGCGGTGACCACGATCAGTGTGGCGATAGCGGTGACTGAATATCGTCGGAGGACAAGGTTTCCCCGCTCGGGTGAAACTTCGGGACGCTTGTTCGTTCGGGGCGACTCTCGACCACCTGCCCGACCCCGGTCAACCAATCTCCTCGACCACGCTTGTGCCCGTTTCCGGACGCGATTCCCACGCCCAGCTCTCGTGGAGACGTACGCGGCCGTCACCGAGCAGTTCGATCCGGCTGTCACAGACTCCACTCGCGGTGGTGCCGTCGACACCGAGGTGGACATAGCGGAAGTGCAACCGCGCGCCTGTACGCGTTCCGACGAGGAAACCAAGCACCACCTCTCCGCCCTCGTATTCGGCCCAGACAACAGGGTCGTCCTGGTGGTAGCGAAAGCGGGTCGCGCCACTGACCTGCCCGGTGGGTGAGTTGCTGACGCCGGCAAACACCCTGCCGTCCAGGTCGATGGCGGATGGCGAGTGGTGCGCTGCGTCGGCAGTGGTCATTCCGGCACCCTATCCACGGCCCTCCGGCATCCACATCAGGGCGCCGGTCGGCTCAGGAGATTTGCCACGCGGCCACGGGTGTTCTTATCGCGCAGACCCCCGGCGGTGCGGCGTACCATGCCCCCATGACGGTGGTCGCGGTCGAGCACTTGGTCAAGACGTTCGGTCCGACGCGGGCCCTCGACGGCCTCGACCTGACCGTCGAAGCGGGCGAAATCCACGGATTTCTCGGCCCCAACGGCTCCGGTAAGTCAACGGCCATCCGCGTGCTGCTCGGGCTGTTGCGCGCCGATTCGGGACAGGTCCGGTTGCTCGGCGGCGATCCGTGGCGTGACTCGGTGTCGCTGCACCGGCGCCTCGCCTACGTGCCCGGCGACGTGAACCTGTGGCCCACCCTCACCGGCGGCGAGGCGATCGATCTGCTCGCCGGGTTACGGGGCGGACTGGACGAGACCCGCCGCGCGGACCTTCTCGACCGCTTCGAACTCGACCCGACGAAGAAGGCCCGCACCTACTCCAAGGGCAACCGTCAGAAAGTCGCGCTCGTCGCCGCATTCGCGTCGGACGTCGAGTTCTACATCCTCGACGAACCCACCTCCGGACTGGACCCGCTGATGGAATCGGTGTTCCAGGACTGCCTCGGTGAGATGTCCGCGGCCGGGAAGACGGTGCTGTTGTCGAGCCACCTGCTCGCAGAGGTCGAAGCGGTCTGCGATCGGGTCAGCATCATCCGGGAGGGCCGCACCGTCGAGACCGGCACTCTCACCCAGCTACGGCACCTCACCCGCACCTCGGTCACCGTCGAAACCGCTCGTCCCGTCACCGGACTGACCGAACTGGACGGAGTGCACGATGTCCGTATCGACGGTGTGCACGCCCGCTGCGAAGTCGACACCACCGCACTCGACGCGGTTTTGCGCCACCTGCTCACCTTCGGGATCACCTCGCTGACCTCCACTCCACCCACCCTCGAGGAACTGTTCCTGCGTCATTACGGTGACGAGCGGGTCCGCGAGAACGAGCGGCACCGGCGGGCCGAACCAGGAGCGACTCCGCGATGACGACGGCGGCCGCCGCGGCCCCGACGCCCACGACCGGGACCGAACGATTCGCCGGTACCGGGCGGCTCGTCCGACTCGCGTTGCGCCGCGACCGCATCCGGTTACCGGTGTGGCTGCTCGCCCTCACCGCGCTCCTCGCGTTCTCCGCAGCCAGTGTGGCGGGGCTGTATCCCACCGTCGCCGAATTGCAGGGTTTCGCTGCCGCGTCCGCGGCGTCCCCGGTCGCGCTCGCCACCAACGGCATTGTGTCCGGCTACAGCACGGGCGCTGTAGTCGCCAGCCAGATCGTCATGCCGCTGGCGCTGGCCGCCGGGCTGATGACCACACTGCTGGTGGTGCGGAACACCCGGCAGAACGAGGAAACCGGCGCGGCCGAACTCATCGGGGCAGCGGTCGTCGGACGCCGGGCACTGCTCGCCGCCGCGCTGCTCGTCGCCGTGGGTGCCAACCTGACCCTCGGTGTTCTCAGTGCGACCGTGCTGACACTGCAGGGATTGCCGGCGGGTGGATCGATAGCGCTCGGTGCGAGCGTCGCAGCCGCCGGTATCGCCTTCGCCGCGGTCGCCGCAGTCACCGCGCAGGTCACCGACAGCGCCCGCACCGCCAACGGGCTGGCCGGTGCCGCCCTGGGTGTGGCGTTCCTGCTGCGCGCGGTGGGCGACATGACCGGAACGGTTACCGGTGACGGCACCCGCGTGGAAAGCGGATGGCCCACGTGGTTGTCGCCGATCGGCTGGGCCGAGCAGATGCGGCCGTACGACACCGACGACTGGTGGGTGTTGGCGCTGCCGATGGTGTTCTCGCTGGTGCTCTGTGTCGTCGCCGTCGCGCTCACCGGACGCCGCGACCTCGGGTCCGGGCTGGTACCGACCCGGCCCGGACCGCCCCGCGCGTCCCGGGCACTACCCACAGCGCTCGGATCGGCGTGGCGGATGCAGCGCACGATCTGGTTCTGGTGGGCCTTCGGGATCGTCGTCCTGTCGCTGGTGTACGGCGCGATCGCCGATCAGATCGACGACTTCCTCGGCGACGGCGAGCAGGGTGGTGATGTGCTCACCGACCTGGGCGGCGGTGTCACCGATCTGATCGACGCCTACTTCGCGGCGATCTTCGCGCTGATGGCAATCGCGGTCGCGGGCTACGCCGTCCAGGCGCTGCTGCGGATGCGCAGCGAGGAAACGGCCGGCCGGCTCGAACCGGTCCTCGCCACCGCGCTCTCCCGGCCCCGGTGGATGCTCGCACACGTGGGTCTCGTCGCCGCAGGAATCGCGACGCTGCAAGCACTCACCGGAGCGGCGATGGGTCTGGCCCACGGCGTGATCGTCGGGGATGTGCCCGGACAGGTCGCGGCGCTGACCGGGGCGGCACTGGTCTTCGTACCCGCGGTCCTGGTGGTCGCCGCCGCGGTGGTGCTGTTCATCGGGGGACTGCCCGCCTGGTCGGCCGGGCTGTCCTGGGCACTGCTCGCCCTCTGCCTCGTCGTCGGATTGTTCGGTCCGCTCCTCGGGGTGCCCGACGCCGTCCGGGACGTGTCGCCGTTCACGCATGTGCCGGCGGTCCCGGCCGCGTCGGTCACGGCCGGTCCGCTGGTCGCGCTCTCGTTGATTGCCCTGGCTCTCTGCGCGGGTGGCGTGATGCTGTTCCGCCGCCGCGATCTCACCACGTCGTGAGAATTCGCGGGCGGGTCCCTTCGAGAGCGCTCAGGTCGGCGTGAAGCGAGGTCACGAGCCGGACAGCACCGGGGCGGCACGCTCGGTGCGGCGGTAGCGGGCCAGACTCAGACCGCCCAGCACGACGGCGATCACTCCCAGCACCACGGCGAACAATGCGCCGACGACCCCGTTGCCGGTATTGGGACCACCGGCGGCATTCGCGCCGTGCATCCCACCGACAATCACACCGATCGCTCCCGTCGCCAACGCGACGACGATCCACGGCAGGGCGAGGTGCGTGCCGGAGCGGCGGGAACGCCTCAGGGCCACTGCGCCGGCGACCACGCCGATCAGCGCGAGCACGGCCGCAGTCGTGGGTACCGCCCGGCCGACACCGAGTTCGTAACCGGCGGCAACGATGGAGGCGGGATCCGGAAGCGCGGCAACAGAGACCTCGAATACAGACATGACGATCCTTTCGGTCGGACGGGTATCCGTCGAGATGGGGCACCTTCGATCGTCGTGCCACGGGGACGGCAGGTCATCGGCCGACGGGCGTCGGCGACTACGGCATCGGGTGTACGCCGCGCGCATCGATCCGCAACCGCGGACGTAGGTGATCGAGCCGCAGACCTCGGGTGCTGCAGGCGCGGGAAACCTATGATCACTGCATGCAGGATCGCGCTGCGTCGTTCCGCCTGCCTACCCGCGTTCAGGACCTGCTGTTGGCGCTGTTCGTCACCGTCATGCAGGTTCAGGGCACCGTGGTGCGCAACAGCGGGCAGCCCGAAGTCGTGCTGCGTCCCCTGTCCGACCTCGGGAACCTCGGCTACCTCCTGTTGATCGTCCCCGGCGCGGCCCTCGTCGTACGCCGCGACCGACCGGTCGCCGTGTTTGCCGTCACCGCGCTCAGCAGCGTCGTGTACTACGGCCTCGACTTCCCGGACGGGCCCGGGTGGCTCGCCCTGTTCGTCGCCCTCTACACGCTCACCGCGCACGGCGACGGGCACCGCACGCTCCGGCTGGCCGCCGTGGGCATCGTGGTCCTGTCCGCGGCATGGCTCATCGCCGCGTCGGACATCGAGCCACCCGCCGCCATCGGCTGGGTCTACTTCCGCATCGGCGCGTCGGTCATGAGCGCGGCTCTCGGTGAAAGCGTGCGGGCGAGGAATCAGATCGCGGCGCAGGCACTCGAACGCGCCGCGGTGGCCGAACGCACCCGTGACGAGGAAGCCCGTGCCCGGGTCGACGCGGAACGGCTCCGGATCGCACGCGAGGTACACGACACGGTGGCGCACGCCATCGCCGTCATCAACGTCCAATCCGGTGTCACCGCACATGTATTCGACAAACGACCCGAGCGCGCCCGCGAAACCCTCGAGGTCATCGAGCAGACCAGCGCGCGGGCACTGGCGGAGATGCGCGCAATCCTCGACGTACTCCGGGACGACAACGTCGGAGACGACAGAACTGCCGGCGTCGGGGGAGACACCGACGGGCGGTCCCCGAACCCGGGGCCGGCGCAGATCCAGGACCTTGCCGACCTGGCACGCGACGCGGGCCTCGATCTGACCGTGGATGCGCCGCCGCCTCCGCAGCCCGTACCCGCTGCGGTCGGTACCGCCGTGTACCGGATCGTGCAGGAATCGATCACGAACGTGATCCGTCATGTCGGAGCGACCCGCGTGACGATCACCGTCAGCTACGGCGCAGACGCTGTGGAGGTGCGCGTCGTCGACGAAGGCCGAGCACTCTCGGCGACACCCGCGGTCTCGCCGTTGTCGGCCCCGAGTCGGGGGAGTGACCGTCCGGCGCAGCAGGAGAGCAGACGCGGGTACGGCCTCGCCGGGATGCGGGAACGCTGCCGCCTTCTGGGAGGGCACCTCGACGCGGGTCCCCGGCCGGACGGCGGTTTCGCCGTCACCGCGTGGCTTCCGCTGGCGTCGACCGAAACGGCGGCCACATGACCGGAGAGGAAGAGACGCCCGGCGGCACAATCAAGGTGCTGCTCGCCGACGACGAGCACTTGGTGCGGTCCGGGTTCCGGCTCCTCCTCGACACCGAGGACGACATCACGGTGGTCGGGGAAGCGACCACCGGCACAGACGCGGTAGCGAAGGCCTACGCGCTGCGGCCGGACGTCGTCCTCATGGACATCCGCATGCCGAACCTGGACGGCATCGAAGCCACCCGGGAAATCACCACTGCCGGGCTGGGAAATGTACGCATCCTCATCCTGACGACCTATGACACCGACGCCTACGTGTTCGAGGGTTTACAGGCCGGTGCCAGCGGTTTCCTGCTCAAGGACGCCGGTCCGGCCGAACTCCTGCATGCCATCCGCGTGATCGCGGCGGGTGATGCACTGCTGGCGCCGCGCATCACCCGCCGCCTCATCGGCCGCTTCGCCACCCGGCAGGCGGCGGACAGGGCCGGGGAAGATCGGCTCTCCGTCCTCACCGAACGCGAGCGCGAGGTTCTCGCGCTGGTCGGGGAGGGTCTGAGCAACCAGGAGATCGGTGCCGCCCTGTTTCTCAGCCCGGCCACCGCCCGCACCCACGTCAGCCATGCCATGGCGAAACTCGGCGCCCGTGACCGCGCACAACTGGTGGTCATCGCCTACCGGAGCGGACTCGTCACCCCGTAAGCAACGACGCGTGTCACGCCCGGAGGGTTATCCCGCTTCGCGTCGCGCGACAGCCTCGCGTGCCTCGGCTGCATCCTCCTCGGTCCGCAACCGCTGGATCGCGAGCCGACCGAACACCTGCTGCTCGGTTGCCGCCATCTGGTTGCGCCCGGTCGAGAAGAACGCCTGTGCCCACGACAGCAAGGTCGACACCTTCGACGAGAATCCCACCAGGTACAGCAGGTGCACGAACAGCCACGCGATCCATCCGAGGAACCCTGTGATCTCGAGTTTGCCGACCTTCGCGACCGCACTGAACCGTGAGATCGTCGCCATGCTGCCCTTGTCGAAGTACCGGAAGGGCGCACGCTGCGCGGGATCCTGCCCCTCTTCGACCGAGGCGGTGATCTGCTTCGCCGCATACTTGCCGCCCTGCATCGCGACCTGCGCGAGACCGGGCAGCTTGTCGAGCGACATCATGTCGCCGATGACGAACACGTTCGGGTATCCCGGCAACGAGAGATCCGGCAGCACCTCCACCCGGCCCGCTCGGTCGATGCCCGCTCCGGACTGCTCAGCGAGTTGCTTGCCCAGTGGGCTGGCCGCGACACCTGCCGACCACACCTTGCACTGCGACTCGATGCGCCGTTCGGTGCCGTCCTTCTCCTTGACGGTCAACCCGTCGGCATCCACGCCGGTCACCATCGCGTTGAGCTGGATCTGCACGCCCAGGCCTTCGAGAGTCTGGCGGGTCTTGCGGCTGAGTTTGCCACCGTAGACCGGAAGGACGTCCGGTGCCCCGTCGAGCAGGACGACCCGCGCTTCCGTGGAGTCGATGTGGCGAAAGGCCTCCCGGAGCGTGCGCCGCGACAGTTCTGCGATCTGCCCGGCGAGTTCGACTCCGGTCGGTCCCGCACCGACCACCACGAACGTGAGCAGCCGTGCCCGCTCCTCGGGGTCGTCGGACAGTTCGGCCTGCTCGAATGCGCCGAGAATGCGGCCCCGCAACTCCAGCGCATCGTCGATCGTCTTCATCCCGGGTGCGAACTCGGCGAAATGATCGTTACCGAAGTACGACTGGCCGGCACCCGCCGCCACGATGAGGCTGTCGAACGGGGTGACGGTGCGCCGCTCGAGGAGTTGCGAGGTCACCGTCTTGTTCTCGAGGTCGATCGTTTCGACGTCACCGAGCAGAACCCGCGCGTTCTTCTGCTTCCGCAGGATCATCCGCGTCGCCGGTGCGATGTCGCCCACCGACAGAATGCCCGTGGCCACCTGATAGAGCAGCGGCTGGAACAGATGATGGGTGGTACGCCCGATCAACGTGACGTCGACGTCAGCATTCTTCAGGGCTTGGGTACCGAACAATCCACCGAACCCGGACCCGATGACGACGACACGATGACGAGACTCACCCGACTGGACACTCATGCATGCTCCTTCACTGTTGTCGGCACGACCACCCCTGGGTACCCCCACGGCAGCCCGCCGACGCGGGTGGGACTGCATCCAGTCTCGCAGTTGACACGCCGCAGCACAGGGGGATCGCGCCGGATGCAGGTGTGCCGGGCGGTCAGTGCGGGCCGGGTGCCGAGTCGCCGAGCAGTCCGTACACCGGGTTGTGCTGCGCGGCGTGCCGCACCGCGTCGCCGGTCGCCGACGTGTAGATCTGCACGGTCTGCAAGGACCGATGTCCGAGCAACTGCTGCAACTCGACCATGGTGGCCCCGCTGTCGGCCAGGCTCGTCGCGAACGTGTGCCGCAGCGCGTGCGCGAGCGCTCCGCGTTTACGTTCGGACTCGATGCCGGCGCGCCGGTAGAGACGACGCACCCGGTACTGCAGGGTGCCGCGGGTGATGCGCTGTCCGTCGCTGCCCACGAACAACGGATCGGTTCCCGGGTAGCGCTCCCACACGGCCGGATCGTCGCGCTCGCCGCGCACCTGCCGTCGCGGCGCCGGGAACCGCGCGTACCGTTCCTCGAGATAACTCGAGACGATGGCCGTCCAGCTGTCCTCGAGCGGAATCTCCCGTTCGATCGCGCCCTTACCCAGCACCCGCAGCACCGGCGTGCCCGCTCCGCCGAGAATGCTGCCCACGTCGAGGCGGATCAACTCGTCCGAGCGGATGCCGGTGAGCAGCAACGTCGCGATCAGCGCGAGGTCGCGTTGCGGCCACTCCCGCGACGATTCCGCCGGGCGCTGCGCCTCGACGGTGACGGTCTCGACGAGTTGGTGAATCGCACTGGGGGAGAAGGACTTCGGTGTGTGCTGAGGTTTCTTCGGCTGGGTGATCGAGGCCATCGGGTTGCCCTCCGACACCCCCTCGGAGACCAGGAAATTGCAGAAGTTGTTCCACACCGACCACGCGCGCCGCACCGAGGCCGGCTGCCGCTCGGCGGCGAACGATGCGAACGCCGAGCGCATCGCGCGGATCGAGATGTCGCCGACTGTCAGGTCCGCGGGCGGCCGTTCCCGCAGCTCACCGAGGTGTGTGCACACCGCATGCAGGTCCAGGCGGTACGCCTTCAGGGTGTGCGGAGACCGCTTCGCGGTCTGCAGCGTTTCCAGATACGACGAGACCCACTCGATCAGACCAGGATCGTCCCGGCTCGTCATTCCCACGTCCTCCTTCGGTCACCCTGTCGTACGCATGTGCGATTCCAGTGTGACAGGAGGGAGTGACGTGACGGACCGGGCGATGAGCCCACCCCTCAGGATCCGGTGCTGGAACCGATCGACGATCCGCCCCCATCGCTGGAGCCCGAGCTCCATGCCGGGCCGAGGACCAGCGCGCCGGCCGCGCCGAGCAGGTCGGAGTTCAGGTTGCAGATGCTGACGACCGCATAAACACCTCGCGGGATGTCCTGGAACGTTCCGGACACCACGTTGTCGCGGTTGGCGCCTTGCAGGGGCTGTATCGCGGTGATCGCGTCGGCATCGCCGAGTTCCCGGAGCAAGGCGAGAACATCGATGTCGGGGTTACCGACGAGATAGTCGAGCAGTACCGGTCCGACGACCGGCGCGGCCCGAACCGCGTCGACCACCGCGGTGGTGCACGAGCCCGGCAACGTGAGCGACCCGACGAGCGGCACACGCGGCACATCGGTGGCCGTGTAGGTGATCGACAGCCCGTCGACCTGAACGGAATAACCGATCCCCCGGGCAATTGCCACTGCCGGAACGGGTTCAGCGGGCGTCGCGTCGACGAGTGCCGGCGCCGCGAGACCGGTCGCAGACACGGTCGCAAGGACGAGAACGGTTCGTGCCAGAGCATTACGAATCATCGCTGCATCCCTTGTGTCGGACCGCCCGATACCGCGTCGTTCGGCAATGCTAGCCGCGCACCTCCGTCCGCACGGTGAACTGCGCTCAGCGTGTCGGCTCCGCTAGGGCGTGATCGAAGCGAATACGAGTGCCTCACACTCTCGGAGCGGGTGAATCCTTGCTTCCCTCACCGAAACTCCCGGACGCGGTCTTTCCTTCTTCGACGACGGGTGAGGTGATGACCACCGGTGCCATCACCATCGTCGGGCTCCGATCTGCGGTCGGCACCTGTTCTTCTTCGGGCACGGCAGCGCGTGTCGGCGCGCGACCGTAGGCGATCAGGACGACGACGATCAGCACCGCGAACACGATGGGGTACGCGGATTGGAGAAGGGTGCGCACCAGTGGCTCACCGGGGGTCATGAAGACGCCGATCGCGACGACACCGTCCGGGTAGGAGCGGTACCACGCGGACAACGGCACCGCCGCAGCAATGGGAAGCAGATAAGCCCACCATCGGCCCCACCGCACCGCCTGGTCCAGGCACACCACCAGCAGCGGCACCACCCACACCCAGTGATGACCCCACGAGAACGGTGAGACCATCGGCGCGGTCAACCCACACACCGTCAGGCTCAGGAGATGGCGGCCGTGCCGGTGGGCGAGCTGCGCGGCCCACAGCCCGACGCCGGCCACTACGGCGGCGCACAGCAACCACAGCCACATCGGAGGTTCCTGCGTGTGGAGCGCCCGCGCGAGGATGCCCCGCACCGATTGGTTCGCCGGTGAGGAAATCAGCCCGATGCGGTCGGAGCGGATGATCGCCGAAGTCCAGAATTGCCACGCGTCGGTGAAGATCACCACGAAACCCGCCACGATCGTCACGGCAAAGGTCACGGTCGCGACCATGGCGGCACGCCACTGTCGCACCACCACGAGATAGGCGATGAAGAACGCCGGCGTCAGTTTCAGGCCCGCGGCCAGGCCGACGCCGATCCCACGCAGGCGGCTTTGCTCCGGACGGGACAGATCCCAGAGCACCAAGACGAGCAACACCAGGTTGATCTGACCCAGCCACAGGGTCATCCGCACCGGCTCGATCCAGGTGAGCGCCACCGCCGATCCCGCGCTGACGACCCGCATCCACACCGAATCCTCGTAACCGAGCGCGCGCCAGCTCAGCCGGACCACCAGGTACAACAGCACCAGATTGACCAGGTTCACCGCGATGGTGGTGCCCGCCGCGGAGAGCAGCGACAGCGGCACGAACATCAGCGCAGCAAACGGCGGGTACGTGAACGGCAACGAGTCGAACAAAAAGAAGGAGTACAGCGGTTCGGGGCTGCGCGCGGTCAGGCCGCCGTGCCGGTACACCAGCGCGTCGACGCCGTTGCCGAACAGCCCGTAGTAGTCGGTGAACCCCAGCAGCCGGTCGTGGGCGAGAAACGCGGCGCCGGCAAGAATCACCGCCGCAACGGGCCACCACCTCGGCACTGTCGATCCTGCTTCGTGTGTTCGACTCCTGTCTGGACTCCCCATGGATCGAACCTAGGGGGAGGAGACCGACGGGTGCTGCACCGACACAGCGTGAGGCCGGAGTGTGCGGTTCGCCGACACCGACGCGAGGCAGGGGTCCCGGTCGTTCCGTCTCCGACGTGCGGGCGATGTGTCAGTCGCCGCGGACGGGCAACCGTCGCGGGCCCGGACCTTCCTTGGCAAGCACATCGCCCGGGTTGGCCAGCGGACAGATCTTCAGGCTCAGGCATCCACACCCGATACACCCTGCGAAATCGTCCCGGAGTTCGGTCAACGCGTCGATACGGCGGGTCAACTCGTCGTGCCACAACGCGGACATCCGTGCCCAATCCTCGGCGGTCGGCACCCGGCTGTCCGGCAACGAATCCAAGGCGGCTTTGATGTCGTCGAGCGACACCCCGACGCCCTGCGCGATCCGGATGAACGCCACCCGCCGCAGTGTGTCGCGCCGGTACCGGCGCTGATTTCCGGTCGTCCGGCGACTGTCGATGAGCCCCCGCGACTCGTAGTAGTGCAGCGCCGAGACCGCCACACCCGACCGAGCAGCCAACTCGCCGGGGGTCAACCACACGGCAGCAGACATCGTGAGCCTTCCGACGATCGGGATTGCACGCGTCGATCTGGGTGCACAGTACCCACATCCGAGGTGGGACGGCAGCGCTCGGCAGACACCACAACGGCTCACCCGCGTCGGCCTCCGGGTGAGCAGGGGATGCGATTGTGCCGGTTACTTACGCCAGAACAGGTGATGGGTGACGCCGCTCGGGCTGGGAACGACGTCGTGATGGAACCTGTCGTGCAATTCGTCCGGTGACTCCCAGAGCTGCAGGCCGGACCCGAATTCGAGCGGCGCCACTGCGATGTGCAGGGTGTCGACCAGGTCGGCGTCGAGGAATTGCCGGATCGTGGTGACCCCGCCGCCGAGTCGGACATCCTTGCCGCCCGCGGCCTCGCGCGCTCGGGCGAGGACGTCGGATGGTTCGCCGCCGACGAAGTGGAAGGTGGTGTGGGAAAGCGTGAGGGAGGGGCGGGGG
>NZ_JAXION010000086.1:0-19523 GCF_049311045.1 Rhodococcus sp. 7Tela_A2
GGCGCGGGGGGGGGGGGTCGGCGCTGGGGGCGCGGGGCGCGCCCGGGGGCGCCGCCCGCGCGCCCACCCTTCTGCTGTGCGCAGTGTCGCGCGGATCAATCCTGTCCGGATCGACCCTGTGCGGATCAGTCCTGGTATCCGGGCGGGTAGAGAACAGACTTGGTCTCGCAGAACGCCTCGAGGCCTTCCGGCCCGTTCTCGCGTCCGATGCCCGAGTTCTTGTACCCGCCGAAGGGCGAACCGGGATCGAATGCGTACCAGTTGATTCCGTACGTGCCGGTGCGCACGCGCGACGCGATGTCCAGGCCCTTCTCCACATCGGTGGTGTACACCGACCCTGCCAGCCCGTAGTCGGAGTCGTTGGCGATCTTCACGGCCTCGTCGACGCTGTCGTAGGGCAGCACGCACAGGACGGGACCGAAGATCTCCTCGCGGGCGATCGTCATGGAATTGTCGACGTCGGCGAAGACGGTGGGCTCGACGAAGTATCCCGTGTCGAGTCCGGCGGGGCGGCCGCCGCCGAGAACGAGGCGCGCGCCTTCTTCGAGGCCCTTGGCGATGTACCCCTCGACACGTTCACGCTGCTTGGCGGAGATCAGTGGGCCGAGCTGTGCGCTGTCGTCGGACGGCGGCCCGACGGGGAAGAACGCTGCGGTGGCGACGATCTTCTCGACGACTTCGTCGTACCGGGATCGCGGCGCCAGGATCCGGGTCTGGCCGACACATGCCTGTCCGGTGTTCATCAGGCCCGACATCACGAGCATCGCGATGGTGGAGTCGAGATCGGCGTCCTCGAGGATGATGGCCGCGGACTTGCCGCCGAGTTCGAGTGAGCACCGCTTGAGGTTGCGTGCGGCGATCTCGCCGATGTGCTTGCCCACGGCCGTCGAACCGGTGAAGGTGATCTTGTCGAGATCGGGGTGCGAGACGAGGTACTCGCCGGTCTCGGCGCCACCGGGGACCACCGACAGGACACCCTCGGGAAGCCCTGCCTCCGTGAAGATCTCCGCGACGACGTTGACTGCCAAGGGAGATTCAGGTGCGGGCTTGAGGACCACGCTGCAGCCCGCGAGCAGGGCGGGGCCGAGCTTGTTGGCGCACAGGAACAAAGGCACGTTCCAGGCGATGACGGCGCCGACGACGCCGACGGGCTCACGGGTGACACGCGAGCGGCCGAACGAACCGGTCCGCTCGTCGGTCCACTGGAACGTCTCGGCAAGTCCTGCATAGTAATTGAGCGTCGCGAGCGACGGCGTCATCTGCATCATCTGGACCGAGGCGGCAGGCTGCCCCATTTCGGACGAGACGAGCGACGCGAGGTCGGCGGCGCGTTCTTCCATCAGCTTCGCGGCCTTCGCGATGACCTGGCCGCGTTCGGCCGGGGACATGCGGGGCCACGGCCCGTCGTCGAACGCGCGGCGAGCGGCGGCGACTGCGGCGTCGACGTCCTCGGGTCCTGCGACGGGAACCGATCCGACGCGTTCCTCCGTGGCAGGGGAGAACACCTCGAGCTTCTCGTCGGTCGACGGTTCCACCCAATGCCCGCCGATGAACAACTTGTCGTAGTCGGTCATGTCCGCTTCCTCACCAGTTGCTGTTCGCTCATGTAAAGGCAGGTTCGTGGTTCGGTGCCGACGATCCCGCGGCCCACCTGTGACCTCGAACACTAGAACAGGTTACAGGTTTTTGGAAAGAGTGCGGGCGACCGGTGGCGGGAAACCGTTGTGATGACCACACTGGAGAGTGCCTGGGGTCACGCGACGGACGGTCACGGGCCATGACGCTCGGTCACGGGCCAACGGTCAGGAGACAAACAATGGCGGAGAACAACCCCTTCGGATTCGATCCGGACGACCTCGACCGCGTGGTCCGTGAAGCCGGGGAGGAGCTACGACAGCTCAAGGACCGGGTGCTGTCGTTCCTCGACGCACCGGAACAGCCGCGCTCCCCTCGGAGCGCACCCACGCCCGAGACGACGGGCGACACCGGAGCCGGTGTGTGGGTCGTCTACAACTGCGACGAGGACGGCGTGGTGCGCGTCGACCAGGTCTACCCCGCCGAACTCGACGCACTGCGTGCGCTCAAGGGCAACACGGATCCGACCAGATCGGTGCGGTTCCTGCCGTACGGGATGAGCGTGAGCGTCCTCGACAGGCCGAACAAGACCGCGTCGGACGACGAGACGGAGACCGCCGAGGACTCCGGCCTGTAACGGGCTCAACCTCGGTGGATGTACGACTCGAGCTGGTCGCGCTCGGTTTCGAGTTCGTCGAGGCGGCTCTTGACCACGTCGCCGATGCTGACGATGCCGACGAGGCGGCCGTCCTCGACCACGGGTAGGTGACGCACCCGCCTCGAGGTCATGGTTTCGGCGAGACTGTCCACCGTGTCGGTGGGCAGGCAGGTCGTCACGTCGGTGGTCATGAGGTTCCGCGCCTGATCGGCGAGGATGGACGGCCCGCGGTGGTTGAGGCTGCGCACCACGTCGCGCTCGGTGATGATGCCGACCACCGCCCCGTCCTCGACGACGACCATCGCCCCGATGTTGTAGCGGGCGAAATCTCCGAGCAGCTCACAGATCGGCGTCTCGGGTGGGACGGTGCAGACTCCCGAACCCTTGTTCCGCAAAATCTCAGCAATCCGCATCCCGGTACCGCCGATCGATCCGCTGGAAGAGTGGTACGTCAGAGGGTAGGGCAGTGTCCCGCGCGCGCAGGACTTGGTTATCTAGTCGTGACCTGCGGCGAGGAGCGACGCGCCGGCCAGCGTGCCCAGTGCGCCGAGTTCGGCGGGCACGACGCGCACCTCGCGCAGGAAACCGAGGCGGGCATGCCGCGTCGTCGACGCCAGCAACGGTCGCCACAGGTGCGTCCCGGACTGTGCGAATCCGCCACCGACCACAACGTGTGAGACATCCGCCAGGGCTACCGCCGATGCGATGACCTGGCCCAGCGCGGTTCCCGCGCGTTCGAGTGCGGCTGCCGCCACGCCGCTGCCTGCCTGTGCGTCGGCAGCGAGGGCGGTGCCGTCGGATCCTTCCCAGCCGTGCAGCCGCGCCCACCGCACCGCTGCCGGCCCGCTCGCGACGGTCTCGATACATCCGACCCCGCCGCACGCACACACCGCGGTGCCGTACGCCGAGACCATGTGCCCGATGTGGCCGGCGTTGCCGGTGCGGCCCGTGACGATCCGGCCGCCGAGCACCAGTCCGCCTCCGATGCCGGTACCGACGACGACGCCGAGCAGGTCGGCCACGCCGCGCCCGGCGCCGAAGCGCTGTTCGCCCAGCGCGGCGGCCGCTCCGTCCATCGCGAGCCGTACCCGGGCACCCGGGAACAGACTGCGGACCGCATCGGCCAGCGGGAACCCGCTCGCCCATTCGGTGATGTTGATGGGAAACACCGTGCCCCGCGCGGTGTCGACCGGGCCGGCCGCGGCGATACCGACCGCCGTGACCGGTTCGGTGCCGGCGACCTCCCGCAACAACGCCGCGCACGTCTCCCACACCCCTGCGGCGGGCACGGGTACGGACTGCGGTTCGAGAGGTGTCGCGTCGTCGGCGACGGTGGCCGCGGCAAGTTTGGTGCCGCCGACGTCGAGTGCCAGTGCGGTCATACCGTGACCCTAGGGGATGCCTGCAGCAGGACCCACCGGGACGTCACCGGCGTTGCATCACGAGAACCAGGTTGCTCACAAGGATTTCGCGGATCCACGGCACCTTCACGAGCCACCACGCCCACCGCGGGTGATACCGCGGGAACGCGGCGAGCAGGGTGCCTTCGGTACTCGAGCGCGCCCAGCGCAGACCGTCGGCCGCTCCCACTTCGAACAGGGACTGCCCGTACCGGTTCTTCGGCTCGTGGCCGTGCTTGCGCGCATACCGGCGCGCCGCGTACTCACCGCCGAATGCGTGCCACGGCCCGGTCTCGTGGCCCCCGAAAGGTCCCCACCACAACGTGTAGGACAGCACCATCAACCCGCCCGGTCGCGTCACCCGCAACATCTCGTCGGCCATCACCCAGGGGGCCGGGACGTGCTCCGCGACATTCGACGAGAAGCACACATCCACCGACCCGTCCCGCAGCGGCAACGCCAGCCCCGACCCGCGGATCGCGCCGCCCACCCGGAGGCCCGCCGCGTGCATCTCGGACGGGTCCGGCTCGATCGGGACATAACGGGCCCCGACGGCGTTGAAGGCGTCCGCGAAGTATCCGGGTCCGCCGCCGACGTCGACGACCGTCGTGCCGGCCAGCCCGGTGCCGGTCGCGCCGGTGTGCAGATCGCCGATCAGATCGACGGTGTCGCGGGCGAGCCCGCCGTAGAACTTGTCGGGCGCGGACTGCTCGAA
This sequence comes from Rhodococcus sp. 7Tela_A2, assembly GCF_049311045.1. Classification (NCBI taxonomy): domain Bacteria; kingdom Bacillati; phylum Actinomycetota; class Actinomycetes; order Mycobacteriales; family Nocardiaceae; genus Rhodococcus; species Rhodococcus sp. 7Tela_A2. The sequence continues at coordinate 4,349 of NZ_JAXION010000086.1, forward strand.
ACGGAAACTGCTCAGCAGGCCGGCCGACCGCCGCAGCGTCGCGCGTCGTGCGAAGAGCCGGGTCACGCTGGAGTCGGGCGCGGTCGGAGAAGGCACGTCGAGACACCTTAGTGTGAGGCCGGCGGACGCTCTCCATACCTATGGCGCGGCGTACCCGTTAGGGTGTTCGTTGTCATACCTAGGCCCTCCCGGGTCACACACCGGTCCCTTCGGGACGTCGCAAGATATTGGGGGCTCCGCGTGCAGGAGGTACTGCTGCTCTGCTGGCGTGACACCGGACACCCTCAAGGGGGTGGCAGTGAGCGGTACCTGGAGCAGGTAGGAGCCCAGCTCGCTGCGCGCGGTATCAAGGTCACGCTGCGTACCGCGTCGTATCCCGGTGCCCGCCGCCGCGACAGCGTGGACGGTATCGACATCAGTCGCGGTGGTGGCCGGCTGACGGTGTACCCCCGAGCGCTGGCCGCGATCCTGGCCGGCCGGTTCGGTGTCGGCCCGCTCGCCGGAATCCGGCCCGACGCCGTCATCGACACCCAGAACGGCATCCCGTTCTTCGCGCGGGTTGTCGCCGGCGCACCGGTCACCCTTCTCGTGCACCACTGCCACCGTGAGCAATGGCCCGTGGCGGGACGCCTGATGGCCAAGCTCGGCTGGTGGATCGAATCGTCGCTGTCACCCCGCGTGCATCGCCGCAACCAGTACCTCACGGTGTCCCTGCCGTCCGCCGACGAACTGCGCGCGCTCGGCGTCGACCGGGAACGCATTGCGGTGGTCCGTAACGGCGCCGACGCGATACCTGCCGGGGTCGCACCCGGCGACGACCACACCCGTACCGAGCACCCGAGCCTGTGTGTGCTGTCGCGGCTCGTACCGCACAAGCAGATCGAAGATGCGCTCGGTGCTGTCGCGGCGCTGCGTGGCCGAATCCCCGGTCTGCATCTCGATGTCATCGGCGGCGGATGGTGGGAGCAGAATTTGCGCGACGCCGCCGCAGACCTCGGGATCGCGGACGCGGTGACGTTCCACGGCCACGTCCCGGAGGATCGCAAGCACGAACTCCTCTCCCGCGCATGGCTCCACGTCATGCCCTCCCGCAAGGAAGGGTGGGGTCTGGCGGTGGTCGAAGCCGCCCAGCACGGTGTGCCCACCATCGGTTACCGGAGTTCGAAGGGCCTGACCGATTCCATCATCGACGGGGTGACCGGGTTGCTCGTCGACTCCCCGGCCGAGTTGACCGATGCCGTCGCCGACCTTCTCGAGGACCGCGGGCGCCTGCGTCAACTCGGTGCGAAGGCACGCATCCGGGCCGGGGAGTTCTCGTGGGAGGCGACCGGCGACGGAGTGTTCGACGTGCTTGCCGGTACCACCCGTGGTCAGCCTGTATCAGGACTGTTTCCGAGGACGGGCGAACCGCTGCACCAGCACGCCCACCACGCCGCAGGCTGAGAGCAGCAGCCACACCACGTGTGCCGCGATGGCGGATGCACGGTGCGGAGAGGCGTCCGTGGTCACGCCGTCCACGCGGTAGAGACTCAGATCGTCGTCGCTGTAGACCGGCTCGAGCGCGGCCAGAGTCCGCTGCGACTCGCCCCGATCTCCGGGGGTGCGGTGCTCGACGAGCACCCAGCCCACCCCCTCCGCGGCGAGCGTGTCGGGACCGGCGCCGGTGAGCAGGAGTCGTTCCACTTCCTCCGCGCGGTGCCCCTCGCCGGCCACCGTGCCCCCGGCCACCAGCAGGGTCCCGGTCTGCAACACGTCCGCGCGCACCATGCGCGGAGCCGGATCCAGCACGGCGGCCGGACCGGCGAAATCGAAGATCCGGAACATGCCACCGGGGAGCACGGCCACGTCGCCGTCGCGTGCGGTCACGTACTCGGTGACCTTCTGCCACCCGTCCGGGTAGCGAGCGGGACGGACCTGCCCGGAGACGCCCCATGCGAGATCAGGCAGTGCGAGGACGAGTCCCGCGACCACCACGGCCGCCCAGATCGGGTCCGGTCCGGAGAATCGACGTTGTAGTGCCCCGACGCCCGCTGCTGCGGCGAGCGCGTAGCCGGGCATCGCCACCGCCACCCACTTCTGGGTGTCCCGGAGCAGCCCCACGCCGGGCACGTTCGCCATCGACCATTCGCCGGCTGCGAGTCCCGGGCCGGTCGCGGCCAGGGCCGGTCCGAGCACTGCGACCGCGGCGAGCACACCAGCGGCGACGACCACGGGATGACGACGACGTCGCCACAGCGCCGGCACACCGCACGCGACGATGCCGAGCAGCAGCAACGTGCCGACGAGCGCCCACGGGGTGGTGCGGGAGCCCGGCACGGCATCGCCGTTCCAGATGCCGCCGAGTCCCGCGAGGGAACCGAGGGTGCCGAGGAGTGGTTCTGCCCGCGCGGCGAACGCACGCACACCGGCCGGGTCGGCTTCGGTTCCTCCACCGGCCAGGAGAGTGGCGGTGAGCCACGGCAGCGACGCAAGGACGGTGAAGGCAACGGCTCCCGCCACCCGCACGACCGTCGAATTCCGGCCCCCGGGCAGGGCAAGAACGGCGAGCGTCACCACGGCGGCGAGCAGCACCCCGGTGGGCGTCAGCCCGGCCGCTGCCAGGCACACCGCCAGCGCGGGCCATCCACCACGCTGCCGACGTCGGATCGACACGGCCGCGCATATCGCCCAGGGCAGCGCCGCGTATCCGGCGAGCAGGCTCCAATGGCCTTGCAGCAGGCGCTCCGCCACATAGGGATTCCAGATGGCGACCGTCGCCGCCACCACTTGGGCTGCCACCCCGGCCCGCGGCAGAACGACGGCCACGAGACGTGCCGCTCCCCATCCCGCCGCCCACACCGACAGTGCGAGGATCGCGCTCACCGCGACCCCACCGTCCACCACCGTGGTCACCCACGCGAGCAGCGCATCCTGGGGGACCGCGCGGGCTGCCGCGTCGGACAGCCCGAGGGACGAGTCGGTGAGGAAAGACCGCGGCGTGCTCACCGCGTCGCGCAGCAGCAGGTAACCGGGTGACGTGAGGAGCGGGCCGAGCACGACGAATGTCAGGAGCAGCGACCACAGCGCCGGCACCGACCGCACCGGCAGCACCGGTGCGACCGACCGCGAGGACACCGGCGTCAGCATGGCGGCAGAATACGGGGTCCGTACTGATGCGAGGATGGGCGGATGCCTCGACCCGAGACCACGCGCCGGTCGGCTGCCGCTGGAATGACGATGGTGACCGTCGGGGCGATGACGGCCAACATCGCGGCCTACCTGCTGCACCTGCCCGCGGGCCGATGGCTCGGCCCCGCCGGGTACGGCGAGTTCGCGAGCCTGCTCGCCGCCCAACTCGTGCTGGCGGTCCCCGCGCTCGCGTTGCAGACGGTCGTGGCGCGCGAGGCTGTGCACGGCAGCAGCGTCGCGGTGCTGCGGCGCCTCGGGTACCGGTGCGCCGCCTGGGCGGGCCTCGCCGCGCTGGTTCTCGTTCCCGTGGTGGCGTGGGCACTCGACACCAGCGTCGCCGGTGCGTTCGGATCTCTCGTGACGGCGCCCCTGCTCGTCCTTCTCGCGGCCGAACAGGGCCTTCTCCAGGGGCGTGGCAGGTTCGCGGCGCTCAGCGTCGTGCTGGCCACAGCGGGCATCGCGAAGGTCGCCCCGGCGGTTGTCGTGCTCATGCTCGGTGGCGGACCCGGGGCGGCGCTGTTCGCCGGCGCTGTGGGGACCGGCATCACCGCGATCTTTGCGTCCGTCCTCGTCGGGCGCACCGATCCGGCTGACGCGGGGTCCTCCTGGACGCCGTCCGCCGGTGCGATCCTGCGCGCCTCCCAGGTGCAACTCGCGCTGATCGCGCTGACCTCACTCGATCTGCTGCTCGCCCGGATGGTGCTGGACCCGGAGTCCGCAGGCCTGTATGCCCTCGGTGCTGTCGCGACGAAGGTGGCGTTCTGGCTGCCGCAGGCTGTGGGTGTGGTGCTCTATCCACGAATGGCCGATCCGGCGGAGTCCGCGGGGGCGGTGCGGTCCGCGCTGACGGTGCTCGTGGCGCTGGGCGCGGCGCTCGTCGCGGCAGCAGCGTTGTGTGCACCGCTCGTCCCGCTGCTCGTGGGAGATGCGTACCGGCCTGTGCAGTCGTTGCTGTGGATGTTCGCCCTCCAGGGAGCGTGCCTGGCGGTGCTGCAGGGCGCGCTGCTGTCGGCGATCGCGGGCGAGCGCACGCACCTGGCACTGGTCGCATGGGCCGGTCTTCTCGTCGAGGTGATCCTGATGGTGACGGTGGCGTCGACGATCGAGCAGTTCGTCGGCGTCGCGGTGGGGGTGGCGGCCACGACCGCCGCGGTGGTCGCAGTGCTGGCCGTACGAACCGCCGCTGCGTCCGCCCCACGCCCGGGCAGCGGACCCAGCCCGGGCAGCGGACTCACGACCTGACCCACAACGACACCGCCCCCACCGTGAACGGTGGGGGCGGTGTCGTTGTTTCTTTGCGCTGCGCGTGCCTACTGCTGCGGAGGCTTCCGCAGGTCGGTGCGCGGGATCTCCTGCGTCTGATCGGTGGTCCAGTCACGCTGCTGCGTGTCCGAGCCCTGATCGTTCCGCGGGATGACCTCGGTCCTGTCGTCGGTGTAGTCCCGCTGCGGCGACGCGGAGTGCGCCGGTCCCACCGTCGTGGTGGCCGGGCCGGCCGGCGACGGTCCGGTGGTGGCAGCGGCACGACGGCCACCGTTCTGTCCGCCACGGAGACCGAGCACGATGCCCGCGATCAGCAGGATCGCGCCGAGGATGCCGAGGATGATCGGCACGGTACGACCGAACAGGGACAGCTGATCCTGTCCGTCCTTGGCCTGGCCGATCTGGTACTCGACGGTTTCCTCGTCGAACGGCAGTGTCACGTCGAGAATCGTCACCTCGGGGGTGTCGGCTTCGCGTGCGTAGTACTGGTTCTGTGCTTCCTGGCCCTTCACCACGACACCCGTGATGGGGTCGACCCACAGGTCGCGGACGTTGTTGTACCAGCGGGTCATCGTGATCGGCTCGTCACCCTCACCGACACCCCACGTGGAAGCGGGAAGGCTCAGCTTGTAGGTCGGGACCTCGGGATCGGCCTCGGACAGGTCGATCGGTCCGACTTCCTGGCTGAAGTGGTAGACCGCCATGCCGTTGATCTCTTCCTCACCCTTGAACTCGAGGGGGAAGGTCTCACGCGCGTTGATGTCGTAGTAGGGGTACGACTCCTGCTTGACATCGAACGGGAACTTGTACTGCAGGCCGTCGCGGTCGCCGAGATCGGTGGGCGGCGCGTCGGCAGTCGACTGCACCGTGCTCACCCGATCGGCGAAGTCCTCGGACGACACGGGCATCGACGTGTCGCGGTCGATCGTGACGCGGTCGACGGTCGCCGACACCAGTCCGGTGTCGCCCTGCATGTCGAGGCGACGCACCGTCTGACCCGCCTGGAGGGTCATGATGTCGCCGTCTGCGGGATCTTCCACCGTCACGTAACGCTGCGCCACGATCGGGACGTCCCTGTCGACCTGAGCATTGCCTGCGAGCAGGGCTCGGGAATTGAGGATGTCACCCGTGCCCTCGGCAACGGTGGTCACCTCGAGGTCGAGGGGTGTAGTCGCCAATTTGCCGACAGTGTAGGTCGGTACGAGAATTGCGATTACCAGGAGGAACGCCCCCAGGCCTATCAGAATCAACGCAAGTATCCGGCCGGAGCTCGAACGCTCAGCCATGCTGTCTCTCCTCACTCAACGGGTTGTCATCGAGTACCCCCACCGGCAGCAGGGCTGCACGGATCGCCTTGGCATCCGACCCGCGAACGCCACGTGAGCCAAGACACTAACAGTCCGCGGTGCTCGGTTGCTCGTGGCTCGTGACGAACCCGCATTTACGCGGGTGTGCCTGGGCGGGCACACTGGTCGCCGATGAGTAGTACAAGGGTCTCCGACCCCCGCGTAAACGGGTTTCTCCCGGCGCTGGAGGGCATGCGCGGACTGGCATCGGTCGCCGTGGTGGTGACCCACGTCGCTTTCCAGACCGGTGCCGTGCACGAGTCGGCGCTCGGACGCGTGTGGGGTCGGCTGGACCTGGCCGTCGCCCTGTTCTTCGCCTTGTCGGGATTTCTGCTGTGGCGCCCGCACGCAGCCGAGGCCCGCGGTCTCGGCCCGCGGCCGTCTGCCCGGCGGTATCTGGTGTCGCGCGCGACGCGCATCCTGCCCGCCTACTGGATCGCGGTGATCCTGGTGCTGTGGCTGCTCCCCGGCGCCGGCGGCGGAGCCACGGTGTGGTGGGCGAACCTGACGTTCACGCAGGTCTTCGTGCCGCTCACCCTCACCGAGGGGCTCACCCAGATGTGGAGCCTGTCGGTGGAGGTCGCGTTCTATGCGGCGCTGCCGCTGATGGCGCTCGCCGTCTGCCGGTTGCGGGGCCCGGCCGCACGGATCCGGATTCCGCTCCTGCTCGGAGTGAGCGTGCTCTCGCTGCTGTGGGTGTGGTTGCCGATACCGACTCCCGAGCACATCAATCACGAGAACTGGCTGCCGGGGTATCTGCCCTGGTTCGCCGCCGGAATAGTGCTCGCCGAATTGGTGACCGGTCCCAGGACCTGGGTGCACCGGATCGCGGAGCGCCGGTACCTGATGCTGGGGATCGCGGCGGTCACATTCGGTCTGGCGACGACTCCGCTTGCCGGACCGAAGACGCTCACCGACCTCGAACCGTGGGAGTACAGCAACAAGATCGTGCTGGGCGCGATCATGAGTTTCGCGCTGCTCGCTCCGCTGGTCCTCGCCCCGCGCGAGCACCACGGATTCCTCGCGAGCGCGCCGGCGCTCGCGGTGGGGCGCTGGTCCTACGGCTTGTTCATCTGGCATCTCGCGGTGATGGCGATCATCTTCCCCGTCTTCGGGATCGCACCGTTCCAGGGGCATTTCTGGCCGGTGCTGGCCGTGACCTTCGTGCTCAGCGTTGCGATCGCGTCGGCCAGTTACGCGCTCGTGGAGGTGCCCGCGCGTGAGGCCTTCCAGCGTTGGGACCGCTCTCGCAAGGGCAGGGCGGCGAGCCCCACCGCGACGAGTCCCACCAGCGCCGCGAGCTGAATCAGGTACGAGTGCCCGACGTAGCCGTCGGGTGAGCGCCACGGCCCGGTGGACAACAGGGCCATCGCGAGCACGGTGGCACCGCCGGCAGTTCCCACAAGCAGACGCGATGCGGCTCGCCGACCCCAGCGTCGGGTCGCGGTGACGAGTCCCAGGGTGCCGAGGACCGCGACGACGGCACCTGCACCGCCGGCCACGACGACGGCAGCGGCGAGGACACCGGCCAGTCCGGCGACCGGCGACCGCCATGTGCGCGGTGCGGGACCGGGATCGGAGGCGCGCCGACGCGAGAGCGGCCACAGGGCCAGCGCGAACAGCGGCACCAGCAGCGCCAGTCCACCGAAGATCCCCACCCGGTACCAGCGGTCGGTCGTGAACTCGAGCGTGAGTGTGCTGTCCGGTCCGGCGGGCAGTATCCACCCCTGCTGCCAGCCGTCGACGACGACAGGGACGGGCTCGAGACCGTCGGTGCTGCTGCTCGCCACCCAGCCGATGTTGGTGCTTTCCGGGATCACGACGAGCCGGTCCTCGTCGCTCGCGGGCACGGTGAGCTCCCGCAGGTTCGCGGACCAGGCGCCGGTCTCCAACTCCACCGGGGACACGGCCGGGGCGTCGGCGCCCGGCACCGTCAGTTGCAGGCGGGACACGATGAACGGGGTTCCCGGCGACACGTCGACGTCGACGCGACCGGCGTTCATGCCCACCGCATCGGTATCGCAGAGCGTCGCCGGCACTTCGGCCCCGGCGGCGAGATCGGCAACGCTCGCCGTCACCGACGTGCGGTAGGGCTGCCCGTCGATGGTGACCACCGGGCCGTCGTCGCAGCCGACCGTCACCTCCCGGTCGTAGATCCGGTCCTGCGCACCGATCGGGCCGTCGTCACCGCGGACGGTCACCTCGGCGATACCCGGGGGCGCAAGCTTCGAGAATCCCAGCACCGTGCGGTCGAGGACGTCGTCCCAGCGGAGAACGGTCAGCGTGATCCGGTCGGTGACATGCGGAGCGAGGTCCAGTGTGGTGGTGCCTTCGCTCAGCTCACGTACCTGTGGACCGTTCCCGAGGTTCACCGCGACCGCGCGTGGCGCGACGGGCAGCACTCCCAGCGACGTCGCGATGTCGAGGCCGGTGACCCGTTGCGGTGACGGCAGCTCCAGCGTCAGCGTCGGGCGGGGCCCGCCGGGTGCGAGGGAGCGTTCGTCGGCCGCCCACGATGTGCGCGGGTCCCCGTCGATGGCGGCGAACGCCGACCCCTGCAGATCCACGACTTCCGCGTCACCGCGGGCAACGACGCGATCGGTGCGGTCGATGACATCGTCGAGTGCGGGCCCGGGGCGCACGCGCAGCCACAGGTCCGGTTCGACGACGGTCGCGGCAGGCACCTCGAGCGTGCGCGTGAAGAGGTTGGGTTCTTCCGTCGACGTCGCGAGTCCCCGCGCGCAGCGCACCCGGTCCGGGGTGTCGACGCAACTGCCGCGTCCGGGGAATTCCTGTCCGAGATCCCAGCCGCGCACCGTGACACCCTCCGCGGGGCCCGGAACGACGATGCGGCGCCGGATGTCGAGGCGCTCGGGGTTGCGTCCGTCGGTGAATTCGTCGACCGCAAGTTCCGCGATCCCGAATTGGTTTCCGCGCGAACCACTTTCGGTGTGGGTCGAGGTGATGCGGACCCACGACGTGGTACCGAGCGGCAACGCGACGGTCTGAGGGCGGCCGGGCTCCTCGACCCGCACGGCGGTACTGCCCCGCTCGGTGGTCACTTCGAGCCACCGGACGGGATCGCCGAGCGCACCGGAACTGGTGGTCAGTTGCAGCATGCCCGAGTGGACCGGGGTGTCGAGATCGAGTTGCAACCACTGTCCGACGGCGGATTCGAGGCCGTTGCTGTGCCACCCGGTGGTGGGATCTCCGTCGACGACGGCTGCGGGCCCGCTGCCCACCGCGGTGCCTCCGAGTTGCGTGGCGTCCGACGCCGCGCTCGACACGGTGATCCGTGCGCCTTCCCATTCGGCACGAACGAGTTCGGCGCCGGGCACCGGATAGTCGGGTACCGCGTTGCGGGTGCGGCGTGGGTCGTCCGCGGCACGAATCGCCGACGAATGGTGATCGACCTGGCCGTAGTCGGTTTCCCGGTCGGTGGGGGTGTCGGTGACGGTGACCTCGTCGACGGGCAGCCGGGTGCGGGCAGCGTCGGCGGAGAGAAGCGTGGGCCCGACCAGATCCGGGTCTCCCGCGCGGAGGTTGAGCAGCGATTCGGGACCGCCCTGGACGACGGGCACATCGGCCGCATCCACCATGTACGGCCCGATGGGTGTCGATTCGGTAGCCGCGACCTTGTAGATCTCGACTGCGGGATATGCCGGCCGCAGGTCCGCGTCGGTCACGAACCCGTCGGCGCTCGCCGACACGATGTCGTTGCCGAACCGGGCGACGCGCTCGATCCCGGGCGACTCGTCGAGGGCTCGATGGACGAGTGCGGGTCGCGCGGACGGGGACGTCTCGGGATCGAGGTCGTTGCGCACCACGAGGAACCCGATGCCCTGGCCACGCAGGGTTGCGGCGAGTCCCGGCGACGGGCGGCCGTCCGCGATCTGCCGTTGCACCGAATCGAGGGCGCGGATCGCTCCGGGCGGGACGAGGGGCACGGCGTCGCGCGAGGCCCACGGCGTGGTTGCGAGCGCCTGCAGCGGCTCGTCTCGCGTCAGTCCCCAGATCTGGCTGCCGAACGGTGCCCCGGGCACGATCAGAGCGCGTTCACCGCGTTCGTCGGTGTGCTCGTCGAGCCATGCGGCGGTGGCGTGCCAGTAGTCCGGAACCTCGTCGTAGGCGCCGCGCGGCGCGAGCTTGCCTGTCCACGCCAGCGACGTCGCGAGGGTGAGGGCAACAAGGATGAGCGTGGCGCACGCGACCATCGGGTTGCGTTCGGGGTGGGCGAACGCCGTCCGGGTGCGCGCCCACGGCACCGAACCGGGAAGCGGAACCCGGCGCAGCAGGTGCGCGAGACCGAGTACGAGCGGCAGCCGCACCAGCGGTTCCAGTTTGTGCACGTTGCGCAACGGCGCGCCCGTGGAGTCGAGGAACGCGCGCACCTGATCGGCGACCGGCGATCCGAGCTCCCCGGCATATCCGGCGCCGAGGCCCGCGATTCCGACGAACAGGATCAGCGTGAGCCGGCCACGTGCCGGCATCGAGTGCATCGCGAGCCCGGCCAGTCCGGCGGCGGCGATCGCACCGGTGACCAGCACGGCAGCGGGCTGTGTGACCAGTACGGCGCCGGCGATGCGTTCGGGTGAGACGAACGGCGTCCAGCTGCTCGTTCCGCGAAGAACTTCCGCGAGCGATGTCCACTGGGTGGTCACACCCGACGATTCGATGAAGTCGAGGAACGGCGGGCTGACGCGGCCGAGCAGGAGCAGCGGCACCATCCACCACGTCACGGCGACGAGGCACAGCGGTATCCACCACGCCGTGAACCGCCACCATCGGCGGTTGGGCTTGTGCGAGGCCCACCACAACGCTGCGATCAGGCACGCAGCGGCCGTCGCGACGGCATTGATCGCACCCATGAGCGCGACTGCCGCGGCCGATTGCGCCGCGAGCCTGCGCGGCGAACCCACGTACCGAGTGCTCAGATACCGCACCACCGGCAGGAGCACCCACGGGGCGAGCATCATCGGATGCGCTTCGGACGAGATGGACCCGAGCGTGGTCAGAACGCGGGGGGAGAGAACGAACACGGCCGCCGCGACAACGCGGGAACCGCGGTTCCCGACTCCGAGGGCCTCGGCGAGCCGCACGATTCCCCAGAACCCGACGACGAGCAGCACCGCCCACCAGGCACGCTGCGTGATCCACGGCGGGATGTGCAGCAGCTGCCCGGCGGCGAAGAACGTGCCGTGAGGAAAGAAGTAGCCGTACGCCTGGTTTTGTACCTGTCCCAGCGGTGCGGTGCTACTCCACTGGTGAGCGGCGCGCGCGAGAAATCCGAGAGGGTTCTGCGTCAGGTCGTACTTCGTGTCGGCGACGACCAGGCCTGGAACCTGAGCGAACGACAACAGCACTGCCACCACGGTGGCGCCGAACAGCCACCGGCGGGACAGGGGTTCGGCGGACGGAGTGTCCGTCGCGCCTCGGTACGTGAGTGAACTCGAAGCGTTGCCGGAGCCGTCAGCGGCTGCCGTACTCAACCTGGTTCAGGAGGGAGGACTCGGCGTTTCCGCTGCGGTCGATCTGGGGACGCGTGTTCTCCTGCACTGCAGCAGTAACTCCGAACACCGCGACGACGCCGAGAACAGCACCGATTACCGCGCTGCCCAGGCCCGGACCCAGGAACTTCGCCATACCAATCTCCCCATCGTTCGTAACGCATGTCATATTGCTCGCGCCAAACTATCACCCCGGCGCGCGATGTCCGACCGCCTGCACCCCGAGAAGGATCTAGACCCCGAGCGAACCCAGCAGCGTGCGCAGCTTCGCGGTGGTTTCGTCGAGTTCCGCGTGCGGATCGGAATCGGCGACGATCCCCCCGCCTGCCCAGGCGACCGCCCGCCGGCAGTCCGAACTCAGCTCGGCGCAGCGGATCGCGACGAACCAGTCGCCGTCACCGTCGGCGTCGCACCAGCCGACCGCACCGCCGTAGAACCTGCGGTCGCCCTCGACCCGCGCGATGGCGTCCATGGCCGCTTCGGTGGGCGTACCGGCCACGGCGGGGGTGGGGTGCAATGCGGCCGCGAGGGTGAGCGCGTCCGTCTCCGGGTCGCGCAGCGTCCCGGTGATGGGGGTGGCCAGGTGCCACACATCCGGCGTGGAGGTGAGCTCGGGGGTTTCGGGGATCTGCAGGTCGCGGCACAGCGGCGCGAGACGGGCCCGGATCCACTCGACGACGTACCCGTGCTCGGCCAGGTTCTTCGCCGACCCCAGCAGTTCCTTGCCGGCGCGGCGGTCGTCGTCGGGGTCGTCGCACCGCGCCGCCGTCCCGGCGAGTGGTCGGCACGTGACGGTGTCCCCCCGGCGGCTGACGAGCAATTCGGGGCTCGCGCCGACCAAGGTGTGTCCCCAGAATCGTTCACCGGCCGCACTGAGATCGACCGCGAACGTCGCCGCGTCGGGATGCCGCTCGATCATGCGGGTGGCGAGGGTGAGGGGGTCGATGGGTGCGTCGGCCTCGAGGGCGACTCTCCTGGCCGCCACGACCTTGTCGAATTCGCCGAGTTCGAGCCGTTCCACCAGTGCGCGGACCCGCGCGACATGCACGCGCGGCAGCGGAAGCTCGGTGGTCCGGTAGACGTCCGGAAGGTCGGGGAGGTCGTCCGGCGCGGCCCACGGTCCGTCGGTGACGTCGGTGTGTTCCGGCTGGGCCAGCGCGACCGGTCGTGTCGGATCGAACGGCAGGGCGCCGACGACGATGTCGGCGTCTCCGCGGTGCAGGGCGCGAGACGCGGACGCGACATCGTCGAAGAGACGACGCGTGCCGGTGGCGTGCACGGTGCGATCGGCGCGGGAAAGCAGAAAACCGTCCATGGTGATTCGACGATATTCCTGCGCGCGCCGCGCTCAGCGTCCAGGTGGCACGATCAGCACGGGACGGTGACTGTGGCGCAGGACGTGGTCGGCCACCGAAGACTGCAGCAGCGAGCGCAGGCCCGTGGTGCCACGCGTGCCGGCGACGATGATGTCGACGTCGAGTTCGTCCGCCGCTTCGACGATGGCAGCCCACACCGCGTTGACCACCTCGACGGTGCGACCCTCGGCCTGCAACCCGAGGGAGTTGGCGAGTGCGAGTCCTTCGTCGTTGGTGACCTTCGCATCGGTCAGCGCGATGTCCTCACGGTCCTCGTCCGGAACCCATTCCGGTTGCATGACGCCGGAGAGTCCCGACATGCGCGCCGCCTGCCGCACCATCGGCTCCCAGGCTGTGACGACCACCGCTCGGCACGACTCGAGGAACCGCCCCGCGTACTGCACGGCGCGCTTGGAATTCTCGGACCCGTCGTAGGCGATCAGGATCAGATCTGCGGCCACCGGGCACCTCCTGTGTCGAGTGATACGGGGTCGAGTGGAGTCCGGGTCTGCCCGGGAAGGCCTCTACGACTGCGGGATGCGGGACGAATGCTCGGGTGCACCTTAGCGTGCGGCGACCGGCTGCGGGAGGGTTCGTCGCGGCGGTCCGCTACCGTCGGAACGATGCGGACCCGCCACACGCTCGCCGTCGTTCTCACCGCTGCACTCGCAGCCGCGGGATGCGGCGCGAACGACACCTCCGATGTCTCGACCACCAGCGGAACGGATGACACCGCGACGTCCGAGTCGAGGACCGCCACGTCGTCCGCGGAGGCCCTTCCGGCCGCGCCACCGGCGTGCGGCGACGATCTGCTCGCCTCGCTCACGGGCAGGCAGAAGCTTGCGCAGTTGCTCAACGTGGGAGTCACCGGAGCGGACGACGCACGTGCGGCCGTGCAGTCCGAACAGATCGGCGGCATCTTCATCGGTAGCTGGACCGACCCCGCAATGCTCGCCGAACGGCAGGTTCAGGGTGTCGCGGCGCAGAGCACGCTGCCGTTGATGGTCACCATCGACGAGGAGGGCGGACGGGTGTCGCGTGTCGGGGCACTGCTCGGCACCGATCCGTCGGCGCGCGTCACCGCCGAGACCATGACGGTCGAGCAGACCTATCAGATGGCACTCGAGCGTGGACGGGAGCTGCGCGAGCTCGGTATCACCGTCAACTTCGCTCCCGACGTCGACGTGAGCAGTCAGCCCGACGACTCGGTCATCGGCGACCGTTCGTATTCGTCCGACCCGCAGGTGGTCGTCGAGTACGCCGGCGCCTACGCGCAGGGTCTCCGCGATGCGGGCATCATGCCGGTGCTCAAGCATTTCCCGGGCCACGGGTCGGCGTCGGGGGATTCGCACACCGGTGCTGTCACTGCTCCGCCGCTCGAGCAGCTGGAGCAGAGCGATCTCGTGCCCTACCGGGCACTGGTCGCGCCCGATGTCGCCGTCATGCTCGGGCACCTCGATGTTCCGGGACTGACGGGCGGGTTGCCGGCCAGCATCAGCCCGGAAGCGGTGGAGCTGTTGCGGTCGGGCTCGTACGGAGCACCCGAGTTCGACGGGGTGATCTTCACCGACGATCTGTCGGGGATGCGGGCGATCACCGACACCTACGACATCACCGAAGCGGTCGAGGCTGCGCTGGTGGCCGGCGTCGACCAGGCGCTGTGGCTGACCACGGACGAGGTCCCCGAGGTCCTCGACCACCTCGAGGACGCCGTGGCGGCGGGGGAACTGCCGCAGTCGCGGGTGGACGACGCCGTCCGTACGGTCGCTCGGGCCAAGGGCGCCCTGGACTGCTGATACGCATGTTCGCGCCTGTGCGCAGACTTCCCTACCGTAGAGTAAGAAACCGATTCGAGGAGGTGGGGAGGGTCGATGGCCGGCGGAACCAAACGATTGCCGCGCGCGGTGCGGGAGCAGCAGATGCTCGATGCCGCGGTGGACGTTTTCTCCGAGAACGGTTTCCACGACACCTCCATGGATGCGATCGCAGCACGGGCATCGATCTCGAAACCGATGCTCTACCTCTATTACGGCTCGAAGGACGAGTTGTTCGCCGCGTGCATCAGCCGCGAGGGGCAGCGTTTCGTCGAAGCGCTCACCCCGGCCGGCGATCCGTCGCTGTCGCCGCGTGAGCAACTGCGGGTCGCGCTCGAGTCGTTCCTCGGCTTCGTCGACCAGCACCGCAGTTCGTGGATGGTGCTCTACCGCCAGGCGCTTGCGCAACAGGTCTTCGCAGGACAGGTGCGGGGCAGCCGGGATCGGCTCATCGAACTCACCGCACATCTGCTCGAGTCGAGCACCCGGGACCCCGAACCGGGGACGGACTTCACGATCATGGCTGTCGCGCTGGTCGGTGCGGGAGAAGCGGTAGCCGACCGGATCGCGGGGGGCGAGATCGACGTCGCGAAGGCCGCCGAACTCCTCGACAACCTGGCATGGCGCGGTCTCGCGGGCAGAAAACGCTCGGATCCGCCGGGCTGAAACACCGCCGGATGTCGGAGGGCAGGTGCCGGGACGCCCCCATCGCGTCCCGGAAC